>DAINRN010000488.1:0-3218 GCA_036741815.1 Acidobacteriota bacterium | reverse complement strand
CCTGGACGTGGAGGTGGCGGAGCGCGGGGTGGTGACGGTGGATCGGTCGGGACGACCGGTCCGCCAGGTGGGCTACAACGAGACGGACTCCGGGAAAAAGGTCGTGGCCGCGCTGGTGTCGGACGACGAGGTCGCGCTGTGGACGTCCGAGGGCGAGGGCGCAGAGGCGCTCGAGGCCCTGCGCATCCCGGCCGGCGAGCGCATCACCCGGATCGCCCTGGGCGGCTCCGAGCGGCTGGTCGCCGGCACCGATCAGGGGAACGTCTACCACTGGTCGCTCGCCGGAGGGACCCGGCTCACGAGCGTCTCTCCCGTCGCACGGGTGCCCATCACCGCGCTCGGCTGGGTGCTGGGCGAGGTCACCTTCCTGGCCGGGACCCAGAACGGCGAGGTCAGCGCCTGGTTCGAGGGCCGGATCGACGAGGAGGACGCCGAGGGCCGCATGGTGCGGGCCCACAATTTCGCCCCCCAGGCCAGCGCGGTGCGCGCGGTGGGCGCGTCCACCCGCGACAAGAGCTTCGTCACCGTGGGGGAGGACGGGTCGGTGGTCCTCCGCTACCTGACCTCGGAGCGCACGCTCGTCTCCCTGAAGGACGCTCCGGGCGTGGCCGCGGCCATGATCACGCCCAAGGGCGACGGCCTCCTGCTGGCCCGCGGCGACGGCAGCCTGGCCCGGTACTGGGTTGCCAGCCCGCACCCGGAGGTCTCCTGGCGCGCGCTCTTCGGCAAGGTCTGGTACGAAGGCTACGGCCGGCCGGAGTACGTGTGGCAGTCCACCGGCGCCACCAATGACTTCGAGACGAAGTTCAGCCTGGTGCCCCTCGTCTTCGGGACCCTGAAGGGGACCCTCTACGCCCTGCTCTTCGCCATCCCGCTGGCCGTCCTGGGCGCGCTCTACGTCTCGCAGTTCGTCCACCCCGACATCCGTGGCCGCATCAAGCCCACGGTGGAGATCATGGCCGCCCTGCCCAGCGTGGTGATCGGCTTCGTGGCCGGCCTCTACCTGGCGCCCCTGGTGGAGCGCTATCTGGTGCCGCTGCTGCTCATGATGGTGGTCATGCCCGCCGCGGGGACGGCGGGAGTCTTCCTGTGGCACCGGCTCCCGCGCGCGGCGCGCCGCCTGCGGCCGGGGATGGAGCTGGCCATGATCATGCCCTTGCTGCTGCTGGGGGCGTGGGTCTCCGTGCTGGCGGCCCCGGCGGTGGAGTCCGCCCTCTTCGCGGGCGACTTCCGCATGTGGCTTTCGAGCACGGTCGGCCTGACCTACGACCAGCGCAACAGCCTGGTCGTCGGCCTGGCCATGGGCTTCGCCGTGATCCCCATCATCTTCACCATTGCCGACGACGCGTTCTCCAGCGTCCCCTCGAGCCTCACCGCCGGCTCGCTGGCCCTCGGGGCCAGCCGCTGGCAGACCGCCCTGCGCGTGGTGGTGCCCACGGCCAGCCCCGGCGTCTTCTCGGCGGTCATGATCGGGTTCGGGCGGGCGGTGGGCGAGACCATGATCGTCCTCATGGCCACCGGGAACACGCCCGTGCTTGACTGGTCGATCTTCAACGGGATGCGGACCCTGTCCGCCAACATCGCGGTGGAGATCCCGGAGGCCCCCTACGGAGGGACGCTGTACCGCGTGCTCTTCCTGGCCGCGGCGCTGCTGTTCAGCATGACCTTCGTCGTCAACACCCTGGCCGAGGTGATCCGCCAGCGGCTGCGCGAGAAGTACAGGGCCCTGTGATGCGGCCCCCCAAGACCGGCGGCTCCGGCGGACGGGGCGACACCTGGATCTGGTTCACGGGGAGCGCCCTCGGGCTCTGCCTCCTCATGATCGCCTGGCTCGTGGGGGTGGTGCTCGTCAACGGGCTCGGCTTCTTCTGGCCCCGGCCGCTGGTGAAGCTGACCCTCAAGGACGGCGGCGCGTTCCTCGGCGAGGTCGTGGACCGGGAGCCCATCCCCAGCCCCGGTACGCCCGAGCACAACACGAAGCAGCGCCTCCAGATCAAGCTCGGCAACCGCGACCTGCTGGGGTACGACTTCAAGTGGATCGACGAGGACGACATCGTCTCGCGCGAGGATCAGGGCGACGCCGTCTACCTCGAGCGGCGGGAGTACGGCCCGCTCCTGGGCACGCCGGCCAAGCTCACGGACACCGGGAGGGTGGTGGCGGAAGGGAGCGAAGCCGTGTGGACGGCCGTGCAACCCTACCTGGCCCGCGCCCGGCGCGACCGCGCGGCCCTGCGCGAGA
Organism: Acidobacteriota bacterium; assembly: GCA_036741815.1. Classification (GTDB taxonomy): domain Bacteria; phylum Acidobacteriota; class Vicinamibacteria; order Fen-336; family Fen-336; genus DAINRN01. The sequence continues at coordinate 979 of DAINRN010000488.1, read as the reverse complement.
TCGAGCGCGACCAGATCGGCGAGATCAGCTACCGCATCGAGCAGGCGCGGCTGGGCCTGCGCAAGCTGGAGCTGGAGCAGGCGCGCCGGCCGGGGACCGACGTGGGGAAGCGCCGCGCGGAGCTGGAGGCGGCCATCGCCGCGCAGCAGGCCCTATACCAGGCCAAGCAGCAGGAGCTGCAGAAGCTGGTGGAAGCCACGAGCCAGAGCTACCTGACGGTCGCGGCGGCCGACGGCCAGCAGAAGGAGCTGCGGACGCTGGACGTGTTCCGCGCCTTCCGGCCCAACCGGCTGACCACCTGGGGGCGGGCGCAGGTGTACGCCGGCCGGCTGTGGGAGTTCGTGACCGGCGACCCCCGGGAATCCAACACCGAGGGGGGCATCTTCCCCGCCATCTTCGGCACCGTCATGATGGTGATGATCATGAGCCTGATGGCGGTGCCCTTCGGGGTCCTGGCCGCCCTCTACCTCCGCGAATACGCGCGGCAGGGTTTCCTCGTGCGCAGCGTCCGCATCGCGGTCAACAACCTGGCCGGCGTCCCCTCGATCGTGTTCGGCGTGTTCGGGCTGGGCTTCTTCGTGTACGTCCTGGGCGGGGCCGTCGACCGCGCCTTCTACCCCGAGGCGTTGCCCACCCCGACCTTCGGGACGGGCGGGATCCTCTGGGCCTCGCTCACCCTGGCCCTGCTCACGGTGCCGGTGGTGATCGTGGCCGCGGAAGAGGCCCTGGCCGCCGTTCCGCGCTCCATGCGCGAGGCCTCGCTGGCCGCGGGGGCCAGCAAGTGGCAGACGATACAGCGCGTGGTGCTGCCCGCGGCCGCGCCGGGAATCCTGACCGGGCTCATCCTGGCCATGGCCCGCGGGGCGGGCGAGGTGGCCCCGCTCATGATCACGGGAGTCGTCAAGCTGGCGCCGGACCTCCCCCTGGACGGTTTCTTCCCGTTCCTGCACCTGGACCGCAAGTTCATGCACCTGGGCTT
>DAINRN010000487.1:458-3223 GCA_036741815.1 Acidobacteriota bacterium | reverse complement strand
GATCTCCGGCACGAGCAGCAGCGCGCCGCGGTCTCCGGCGAGGCAGCGCTCCGCCGCCCGGAAGTAGACCTCCGTCTTGCCGCTCCCCGTCACGCCGTGCAGCAGGAACGGCCGATACTTCTTCTCCGAGACGGCGGCGGCGAGCGTCTCGAGGACGCGGGCCTGGCCTTCCGAGGCGGCGAACGGTCCCGGCGTCTCGCCTTCCATGATGTCGAGCGCCCCCGCCTCGCGCTCTTCCTCGATCCGGATGACGCCGGTCTCGGCGAGGCGGTCCAGGGCCCCGCGCAGAGCCGGGCGGTCGCGCAGGAGGTCGGGGACGCGCGCGCGTCCGCCGGCGTCGCGCAGCCGGCGCAGGACCTCGTCCTGCGCCTTACCCCGCGGCTTCGCGTCGCTTGCGACGAGGACCGCGACCCGGACGTGGCGGAAGCGCCGGGCCTCGACGTCCTGGTCCACCACCACCGTCCCCTCGCGGCGCAGGCGGGCCAGGCGCGACGCGGGGTCGCGGCCGAGCCGGCGTGCCAGGGTGGACAGCCGCAGCGGCCCCGCGCGAAGGGCGTCGGCCACCGGGTCGCCGGCGGCGGCCGCGGGATCGACGAGGCGGGCCACGGCGCGGCTGGCCCGCACGCCCTCGGGTGGCAGCACCATCCGGTAGCACTCGCCGGGCGGCGCCAGGTAATGCTCCGCCGTCCAGGCCGCGAGGTCCAGCAGCGGCGGGGTGACGAGCGGGGCTTCGTCCACGACCTCCAGGACGTCCTTGAGGTCCATGTCAGGACGGACCTCGGCCGGCCCGGTGACGACGCCGATCACCCGCCGCTGGCCGAAAGGCGCCAGGACGCGCACCCCGCGCTCGGGTAGCGCCATTGTCTCGGGGATGCGATAGGTGAAGGGCGTCTGGACCGGGAGCGGCAGGGCTACGGAGACGGCGCGGTCCGACACACGCCCAGTCTATCGGCGCGCGGGGCCAGTCGAGGTCACGCTCTTGTTGCCCGCCGGGCTTGTCCCGGTCATCTACGAAGGGTAAAACCCTCGCTCGATGGTGACGCCATAGCGCCGCGCACGCCGCCCGACTGGTACCGCGACTTCTTCAAGGACATCGCCCTCGACGTCTGGCGCGACGCGATCCCGCCGTCCCAGACGGAGAGCGAGGCCGCCTTCCTCGTGCGCGCGCTGCGGCTCGCGAAGGGCGCGCGCGTCCTGGACGTCCCCTGCGGCGCCGGGCGCCTCACGTTTCCGCTCCAGCGGCACGGCCTGCTCCTGACGGGCGTGGACCTGGCGGACGAGCAGATCGCCGAGGCGCGGCGCCGGGCCGCGGCCGACGGCGTTCTGACGGGGATCGACTGGCGGCAGGCGGACATCCGCGACCTGCCCTGGGAATCGGCCTTCGATGCCGCCTTCTGCTTCGGCAACAGCTTCGGGTACCTGGACCGCGACGGCACGCGTGCGTTCGTCCAGGCCCTCGCCCGCGCCCTCAAGCCCGGAGGGCGGTTCGCCATGGACACCGGGATGATCGCGGAGACGCTCCTGCCGAACCTGAGCGACCGCGACGAGACGCAGTTCGGCGACGTCCGCTTCATCGAGGAGAACACGTATCACGCCGAGGCGAGCTGCCTGGAGACGCGGTACACGTTCGTCCGCGGCGGGGTCGCGCAGACGCGCGGCGGCCTGCACTGGATCTACACGATCGGCGAGATCGGCCGCTTCCTCACCGACGCCGGGATGAGGGTCACGGGGCTTTACGAATCGCTGGACGAGACACCCTTCGCCGTCGGCGACCGGCTTCTGTATCTCGTCGCCGAGAAGAGCTGACCGTGTCCTGCGGCGTGCGCTCCCGCGCTTACGTTTCTCGTATCCGTTTCAGAACGGATGACTCGCAGGGATCTAGTCCTTCAACAGCTCCCGCACCACCTTCATGTCCTCCCACACGTCCTTCTTGGCCCCCGGGTTCCGCAGCAGGTACGCGGGGTGGTAGGTGGCCATCACCTTGATGGGGCCGCCCGGACCGCTCAGCGGGTAATCGCCGAGGCGTCCGCGCAGGCGCGTGATCGGCTCCGCGGTCTTGAGCAGCCACTGCGCGGCGAACTTGCCGAGGCCGACCAGGACCGTGGGCCGGATGGTCTCGATCTGGCGCTCCAGGAACGGCTGGCAGGACAGGATCTCGTCGGTCTCCGGGTTCCGGTTCTGCGGCGGGCGGCACTTCAGCACGTTGCAGATGTACACGTCCTCGCGCCGCAGGCCGATGGCCTCGATGATCTTGGTCAAGAGCTGGCCCGCGCGGCCCACGAAGGCCAGGCCCTGCTCGTCCTCGTCGGCGCCCGGCGCCTCGCCCACGAACATCAGGCGCGCCCCGGGATCGCCCTGGCCGAAGACGATCGTCTTGCGCCCGCCGGCGAGCTTGCAGCGCTGGCAGTCGCCGAGGTCCTCGCGTACGAGCGCGAGAGCGGCCGCGGGATCGGCCCCGGACGCCGCGGGCGCGGCCTTCGCGCTGACCGGCGCCGGGATTCCCGGTGGAGGCGCGGCCGGGGCGGCCTCGGCCCGCGGGACCCCCAGCTCCGTGAGCGACGCGTAGAAGCGCGCGCGCTCCTTCAGGTCGAGGAGGACCTCGTCGCGCGCGGAGCTCAGGCCCGTTTCCCCCCGCGCCCGCGGACCGTGTCGGCGGACCCCGGGCGCGACCGGCGGATCTCCGCCACGCGATCCCAGATCCTCTCCGCCAGCTCCCGCTTGCTGGCCAGCGGGACGGCCACCGCGCCCAGCTCGTCGATGAGCGT
>DAINRN010000487.1:0-448 GCA_036741815.1 Acidobacteriota bacterium | reverse complement strand
ATGAGCGTGGCCGCGTTGCGCTCCGAGGCGAAGCCCGCGCCGTCCGCGCTCACGTCGTTGGCCACGATCAGGTCCAGGCGCTTCTCGGCGCGCTTCTTCCGGGCGTTCTCGACCACCGACTCCGTCTCCGCCGCGAAGCCGACCAGGAACCGCTCGCCCTTCGCCGCGCCCAGCGCGCGCAGGATGTCGGGCGTGCGGACCAGCTCCAGCCGCGCGGGCCCGTCGGTCTTCTTCAGCTTGGAGGGCGAGACCGCGGCCGGCCGGTAGTCCGAGACCGCGGCGGCCATGGCCACGATCGTGGCCTCGCCCACACGGCGCGTGACCGCTGCCGCCATCTCCTCGGCGGAGCGCACGCGCACGAAGTCCACGCGCGCCGGGGCCGGCACCTCGGTGGGGCCGGAGACGAGGATCACGCGGGCGCCCCGGTCGCGGGCGGCCTCGGCCAGGC
>DAINRN010000486.1:0-3230 GCA_036741815.1 Acidobacteriota bacterium | reverse complement strand
ATCCTGAACGTCGAGAAGGCGCGCCTCGACAAGACGCTCGCATCGGAAGAGATCCGCAACATCATCACGGCGCTCGGCACCGGCGTCGGCGCCGACGACTTCGACGTCGCCAAGCTGCGCTACCACCGGATCATCATCATGTGCGACGCGGACGTGGACGGCAGCCACATCCGCACCCTGCTCCTGACCTTCTTCTATCGCCAGATGAAGGAGCTCATCGAGCGCGGGCACCTCTACATCGCCCAGCCGCCGCTGTACAAGGCCAAGGTCGGCAAGGCGGAGCGGTACCTCAAGGACGACCACGAGCTCAACGCGTTCCTCATGGAGCGCGCGGTGGAGAAGCGCAAGGTTCGCCTGGACGGCGGCCAGGAGATCGACGGTCCCCGCCTGATCCGCCTGCTCGACCGCATGGTCGGCTACTCGAAGCTCCTGGCCATGGTGGAGAAGAAGGGCACCCCGCGCTCCCTGGTGGAGCTGCTCCTCAAGGGGCAGGTCAAGGATGCCGAGGCCTTCACGGACATGCCGCTCCTGCAGGAGCTCATCCGGCCCCTGCGTGCCACGGGCGCCGACGTGGTCCTGGAGAAGGACGAGGAGCACGGGGTCTTCGAGGTGGTGCTGCAGCTCGGGACCGACGGCCAGGGGACCCGGGAGGTACGGGTGGGAGACGAGTTCGTCGGCTCTCCCGAGTACAAGGCCCTCTACTCCGCCTACGACGAGTTCCGCGACCTGGACCACGGCCCCCTGGTGGTTGTGGACGGAGGCGAGACCGCGGTGCCCGGCCGCGACGCTCTCCTGAGCCTCTTCCTGGCCGAGGGCCAGCGCGGCGTCTCCATCCAGCGCTACAAGGGCCTGGGGGAGATGAACGCCGATCAGCTCTGGGAGTCCACCATGGATCCCGCCACGCGCCGGCTGCTCCAGGTGCGCCTGGAAGACGAGGAGGTGGCGGAGAACATCTTCACCACCCTGATGGGGGACGCGGTGGAGCCGCGCCGCCTCTTCATCGAAGAGAACGCGCTGAACGTCCGTAACCTCGACATCTGAGCATGGCAGGAACCGAACCAGATCCCCCCATAGCCGCCCAGAAGCTGCCCGTGAACATCGCGGACGAGATGCGCCAGTCCTACATGGACTACGCCATGTCCGTGATCATCGGGCGCGCCCTGCCCGACGTGCGGGACGGCCTGAAGCCCGCCAACCGGCGCGTGCTCTTCGGCATGCAGCAGATGGGCCTGCAGCCGGGGCGGCCCTACCGCAAGAGCGCGAAGGTGGCGGGCGAGGTGATGGGCAACTATCACCCGCACGGCGAGGGCGCCATCTACGACACCCTCGTGCGCATGGCCCAGGACTGGAACCTGCGCGCGCCTCTCGTGGACGGGCAGGGCAACTTCGGCTCCATCGACGGCGACCCGCCGGCCGCCATGCGCTACACCGAGGCCCGCCTGTCGCGCGCGGGCGCCTCGATGATGGCGGACATCGAGAAGGACACCGTCGACTTCATACCCACCTACGACAACAGCGGGACGGAGCCGACGGTCCTGCCCACCGTCCTGCCCAACCTGCTCGTGAACGGCGCCGAGGGCATCGCCGTGGGCATGGCCACGAAGATCCCGCCCCACAACCTGGGAGAGGTGGTGGACGGGCTCATCTTCCTGGTGGAGAACCCCGACCTCACGCCGGACGAGCGGCTGGAGGGCCTGCTGGAGCGGATCCAGGGCCCCGACTTCCCCACCGCCGGCTTCATCTGCGGACGGGCGGGCATCCGCCAGGCCTACCGCACCGGCCGGGGGACGGTGGTGATGCGGGCGCTGGCCGAGATCGAGACGCGCAAGGGGGACAAGGAGTCGATCGTCATCACCGAGATCCCCTACCAGGTCAACAAGGCGCGCCTGGTCGAGCGCATCGCCGATCTCGTCCGCGAGAAGCGGCTCGACGGCATCTCTGACATCCGCGACGAGAGCTCGCGCGAGGGCATGCGCATCGTGCTCGACATCCGGAAGGGCGAGCCCAGCCAGGTCATCCTGAACAACCTGTACAAGCTCACCCCGCTGCAGGAGACCTTCGGGGTCATCATGCTCGCCATCGTCGACCAGCGGCCGCGAGTGCTGAACCTGCTCGAGGTGGCGGAGCTGTTCGTGGACTTCCGCCGGGAGGTGGTGCGCCGCCGCACCGCCTTCGAGCTGCGCAAGGCCGAGGCGCGCGCACACGTCCTGGAAGGGCTGGTCATCGCCCTCGACCATCTGGACGAGGTGATCGCCCTCATCCGCGCGGCCAAGACACCCCCCGAAGCCAAGGCCGGCCTGGTCACCCGCTTCGGCCTGTCGCCGATCCAGGCCGACGCCATCCTTGAGATGCAGCTCCAGCGGCTCACCGGCCTGGAGCGGCAGAAGGTGGTGGACGAGCTCAAGGAGCTCAAGGTCCTGATCGCGGAGCTCAAGGACATCCTGGCCAAGCCGCGGCGCATCGACCAGATCCTGACCGAGGAGCTGAAGAAGATCCGGGACGACCACGGCGACCCGCGCCGGACGGTGATCCAGGACGCGGTGGACGAGATCACCGTGGAGGACATGATCGCCGAGGAGGACGTGGCCATCTCCATCACCCACGGCGGCTACATCAAGCGGACCTCCATCACGACCTACAGGAGCCAGCGCCGCGGGGGCCGTGGCCGCATGGGCATGCGCACCAAGGAGGAGGATTTCGTCGACCAGCTGTTCATCGCCTCCACCCACTCCTACATCCTGATCTTCACGGACCGGGGGCGGGTGTACTGGCTCAAGGTCCACGAGATCCCCGAGGTGGGGCCGCAGGGACGGGGCAAGGCGGTGGTCAACCTGGTGCACCTCTCGCCCCAGGACAAGATCGCGGCCTTCGTCTCCGTCAAGGACTTCACCGCGGGGCAGTACGTGCTGCTGGCCACGCGCAAGGGGATCGTGAAGAAGACGGCGCTCGACGCCTTCTCCAACCCGCGCGCGGGCGGCATCATCGCCCTGGGCGTGGAGGACGACGACGCCCTCATCGAGGCCGTCCTCACCGCGGGCAAGGACGAGATCCTGCTCGCCACCCGCGACGGGATGGCCATCCACTTCAGCGAGGAGGACGTGCGGCCCATGGGCCGCGCCGCCTACGGCGTGAAGGGCATCGAGCTGGAGACGGGCGACGAGGTGGTGGCGCTGGAGGTGGTGGCGGAGGGCAGGGTGCTGACGGTCACCGCCAACGGCTTCGGCAAGAAG
>DAINRN010000485.1:0-3236 GCA_036741815.1 Acidobacteriota bacterium | reverse complement strand
TCGGGAGCGCCCGCGCGGTCGAGCCATTCCTCGATGGAGAGGCGGTCCAGCGCCTCCGCCCCGTTGGGCTCGCGATAGGTGATGTCGTCGCCGCGCAGGGTGGCCAGGTCGGCCTCGATCCGGACCGCGATGGGCGCGAGAGCCTCGACCACCTCGCTCTCCGTGCGGCGCTGGCCGCCGAAGTGCCAGATGTCGTGGCCCACGCCCTCGTCGGTCAGCGCCAGGTCGTCGAGCGCGATCTCCAGCTCGCCGCAGAGGGCGCGCAGGCGCTCGTGGCCGGTGTCGATCAGCTCCCCGCCCAGCTCGACGACCTGGCCGTCGGCGAAGTGGTCGCGGAGGCTGAGCATCCGTCCGCCGGTGCGGTTCTGGGCCTCGAAGACGCGCACGGGGACCCGGGCCTGGTCGAGGCGATAGGCCGCGGTGAGGCCGGCGATGCCCGCGCCGATCACCACGACCTCTTCGCGCCCGCCCGCGGGCTGCGGGCCGCGCGCCGCCCGGGTCGCGCAGCCGTGGAAAGCGACGCCGGCGGCGGCGGCGGAGGAGGCCTTGAGGAAGGCGCGGCGCGACGCGTCGGCCTCGCGCCACCGCTCGACGGCCTCAGCGGGCGATTGCCCGGTGTGGTGGGCGGCCTGGGCGAGCCGCATGCTGCGGCGGAGGGCGTGGAACAGCGGCGTGCGGGACATGAGGCCAGAGCCTACCTCAAGTCCCGGGGGCCGCGCGCGGCCCCCAATCTCAGCGCCCGTCCTTAGACCGTTCCCGCGCAGCGCCGGCCCGCGACGAGAGCCGCCCCGCGTCCTGGAGCGCGCGCCGCAGCACGAACTCGATCTGCGCGTTCAGGCTGCGCAGGTCGTCGTTCGCCCAGCGCTGCACCGCCTCCAGGACCGCGGGGTCGACCCGCAAGAGGAACGGCCGCCGCTCGGCCACGGGCTATTGATAGAGCGTGCCGGTGTTGATCACCGGCTGGGCCTCGCGGTCGGCGCACAGCACGACCAGCAGGTTGCTGACCATGGCCGCCTTGCGCTCCTCGTCGAGCTGCACGAGGTTGCTCTTCGAGAGCAGGCCCAGGGCCATGTCCACCATCCCCACGGCGCCCTCCACGATCTTCTGGCGCGCGGCGATGATGGCCGCGGCCTGCTGCCGCCGCAGCATCGCGGCCGCGATCTCGGGCGCGTAGGCCAGGTGGCTGATGCGCGCCTCGACGACCTGCACCCCCGCCTTGGCCAGGCGGTCCTGGATCTCGGACTTGAGGTCACCGGCCACCGCGGCGGTGTTGCCGCGCAGCGAGACCTGGTCGTCCTGGTGCGTGTCGTAGGGATAGCGCGTGGCCAGGTTGCGCAGCGCGGCCTCGCTCTGGACGTGCACGTAGTTCTCGTAGTCGTCCACCTCGAAGCAGGCCTCGGCGGTATCCACCACGCGCCAGACCACGACCGCGGCGATCTCGACCGGGTTGCCGTCGGTGTCGTTGACCTTCAGACGGCCGCTCTCGAAGTTGCGCACGCGCAGCGAGAGCCGCCGCTTGGTGTAGAACGGGCTCGCCCACCGGAGGCCCGCCTCCCGCACAGTCCCCACGTAGGCCCCGAAGAGCTGGAGCACGCGGCCCTCGTTCGGGTTCACCACGAAGAGACCGCAGAGACAGATGGCAGTCACGACCTCGGCCAGGACCCAGGCCAGCCCCGTCCACGTATCCAGGCGGATGAAGGCCTGGACGGCCGAGTACAGGCATAGAGGGAGGAGCGGCAGCAGGATCGCCAGGGCCACCCATCCCGAAGGCGCGGAACGGACCCTTTCCCGGAGCATCGTCGACCTCCTTGAGTGATATCACTTATATATCATTACGCAATCATACGGTCAAGTGTTCCGGGAGCGGGCGGCCCCGGCGCCGCCTTGACGAACCGGGCAATGGGGCTATGCTGGACGCCTTCCCGGCGGAGGGTACGCGCATGAGCATCGACCTGTCGGTCACGTTCACGGGGATCAGTTTCAGCAACCCGTTCCTGCTGTCCTCGGCGCCGCCCACCGAGTCCGAGAGCAACATCACGCGGGCCTTCGAGGCGGGATGGGGCGGGGTGGTCACCAAAACCATCGGCCTCCACCCGGTGGTGAACGTGGCCGGGCCCAAGACGAAGTTCCTGCGCTACTACCCGGAGACGGGCAGCCTCTCCATGAACAAGGGCCGGGCGGGGGTGCTGCAGTCCTCGTGGAACTGGGAGCTGATCTCGGACAAGACGCTGGACTGGTGGGTGCCCCGCATCGGCCGCATCAAGAAGGCCTTCCCCGACCGGGCGCTCATCGCCTCGATCATGGCGGGCTCGGGCAGCGACAAGGAGATGAGGAACTGGCAGACCCTGGCCAAGGCGTGCCAGGCGGAGGGCGCGGACGGCCTGGAGCTGAACCTCTCCTGCCCGCACATGGACCGCGAGGACATGGGCTCGAACATCGGGAAGGACCAGAAGCTCTGCTCCTTCGTGACCCAGGTGGTGAAGGAGGTGGCCACGGTCCCGGTCTGGGCCAAGCTCACTCCCGCCAGCAGCGACATCGTGATGGAGGCGGGCGCGGTCTTCACGGGACGCGGCGACGCGGTCGTGTCGTCGAACACGTGGCCCTCCCTCCCCCTCATCGACCCGGAGAGCCTGGAGTTCGAGATGAACGTGGACGGCCTCGTCTCCAGCGGCGGCCTGGGCGGCCCCTCCATCCTGCCCCTCTCCATGGCCAAGATGTCGCAGATGACCCGCGCCTTCCCCGAGAAGAGCTTCTCGGGCATCGGCGGAATCTCCGACTTCTCGCAGGCCCTGAACTACTTCCTGCTGGGCTGCGGGACGGTGCAGGTCTGCACGGCGGCCATGCTCGACCATGCCGTCGGCCCCAACGTGATCAAGTCCCTCATCCAGGGCATGACCGCGTTCCTGGAGAAGAACGCCTCCCGCGGCTGGACCAGGCTCGAGGACTTCCGCGGCCTGCGCCGGGGCCGGATCGTGGGCCATTCGCAGATCCGGCGGCCCGCGGACTCCGACTACCAAGGCGGATACGAGGCCGAGGGCTACGCGCAGCCGGTGAAGGCGTAAGCATCGCGTTCGTGAAGAACCCGGGCGCGGCCGCTGTCCTGAGCCTTGTCATCCCCGGCATCGGCCAGTTCTACAACGGCGACTTCCTCCGCGGCATCTTCTGGCTGATCATCACACCCGGCCTCTGGATCGGCAGCGGGGCACGCTCGGCTGGATCTGCCACATCATCTCGGC
>DAINRN010000484.1:0-3238 GCA_036741815.1 Acidobacteriota bacterium | reverse complement strand
AGGCCGTGGCGCGCCTGGCCTACTGGTCCAGGGGCGCGGATCCCGTGCGCATCACGATCCGCGACGAGAACGGCAGCGTGTGGCGCGAGCTCGAGGGCACGCGCAGCGCCGGGCTGAACGTCGTGGACTACGACCTCCGCGCCGATCCGGAGAGGGCCGACGCGGCTGAAGCCGTGGCGGTCGCGAAGGCCCGCGCGAAGGAGGCCCGCGACAAGACCGCGGAGCCCGCTCCCGCGGCCGACGCCACGGAAGCCGAGGAAGACGAAGACGACACGGAGGAGACGGCAAAGGAGAAGCCTGCCGAGGTCAGGGTGAAGCCGGTCACCGACCCCGAGCTGGGCCGGATCCTGGCCGACCCGCTGCGCGGAACCCGCAAGCGCTACCTGCCGCCCGGGAAGTACACGGTCGAGTTCGCCTCGGCCGGGCTGCTCGAGAAAACCGGGCTGACCGTCAAGGCCCCGAAGAAGGACCGGGCGGACGAGGAGTAGCCGTCCAGACGTACCGCGCGCCGGACCAGTACAGGAAGCCGGGGTGCCCGGGCGCGTCGTCCACGAGCACGTCCGCGAGGCCGTGGGCATCCCGGGCCACGCGCGGCCTGGCCGCGCCGTGGCGGACGAGGTAGGACTGTCGCGCCTGCGGGTCGCGCCAGCCCGCGGCGCCGTAGCCGTGGACCACGGCGAGCAGCGTGTCTTCCCGCGCCACCGTGACGCGGGCGGGCCGCGGCGCCGCCGCGTCCTGCAGCGTCCAGTTCGCCAGATCGTGGTTCACCTGTTCCAGCATGGCGGGCGCGGCGCGCGCCGCGACCGCCAGGTCCTCGGAGTCGTCGCCGTTGAAGTCGCCGGCCGCGGCCCGGGCGGGGTCGACGGTGACCGCCTTGCCGAAGACCCGCTCGATGGCCGCCCGGACGTCGCGGGCCTTCGGCGGCGCGGGCAGCGAAGGGCGCGGGGACGCGGTGCCAGAGTGGACGGAAAGGGCCACCGCCGCCGCCGCCATCGACAGGAGCAGCAGCCATGCAAGGTCCCGCATCCGTCGCGTCACGGGCGCTTCAGATGGAGGCCGGCCGGGCGCTTCCGGCCGGCCTCCCACGTCATACGGCATCACGGGTGAAACGTCACAGGGAGTTCAAGAACAGGATCAACTGGTTCTTCTTCGTCGTGGAGAGGTTCTTGTAGCTGTTGATGACGCTCGTGGCCTGGCCTGCGTGGCGCAGGATCGCCTCGTTGCGGTTCACGGTCTCGCCGTCGTGCATGAGCCGGTCGCGGGTGCGCATCCCCCACAGCGGCGGCGTCCGCACCATATTGCGCGTGGACTGCCCGCCGTTCTGGACGATCCCGTCACCGGTGCCCACGTCGTGCAGCAGGAAGTCGCTGAACGGGTGGATGATCTTGTCTCCCAGGGCGGCCGGCACGGTGAACGCCCCGCCGTTGATCACGGTCCCCGGCGGCGCGGTCGTGATGTCGCGGACGTGGCAGGTCTTGCAGCCCACCTGGTCGAACAGCACGCTGCCCGACTGGGCGTCGCTGGTGGCCGCCAGCACGGGGTCGCGCGGCGGCGCCTTGGTGGCCCTCATGAAGCGGGCGAAGATCTCCACGTCCTCGCCGTCATCCTCGGGGTCGGGCACGCCGTCGGTCACGGGCACGCCGTTCACCACCGTCTGGCCGTTCGACGTGTTGTCGTTCGGCTGCAGCGGGGTGGTGATGCCCATCTCGTTGAGGTACGCATCGGCGGAGAACGACACCAGGCTGGCGTGCTGGTTCTTCCAGCCGAAACGCGCGCCGCGTTTCTTGCCGGGCGCCTCCAGCACCGGCACCTCGATGAACTTACCCTTCATGGACGAAGGTTGGCTGTTGGCGATGGCTTGCAGCGTGTTGCTGTCGATGCACTCCACGAAGCCGTCGCCCAGGGTATTGAGCGAGGTGCGGAACGTGCGCACCTCGTTGCCGCCCAGGACGCGCTCCTGGAAGTTCGCGTTGATCGAGCGGTCGTTGATGAGCGAGCCGCCGGGGTGGTCGATGAAATTGCCATTGCTGAGGTGGCCCGCGCGCAGCTCCGTCACTTGGCTGATGCCTCCGCTGGTGGGGTTCTGATGGCACTGGCCGCAGGCCTGGGCGTTGTAGACGGGGCCGAGGCCGTCGGCCTTGAACTCTGCTTCGTCGAAGACGTCCCGGTCCTCGTCGAACTCGGCCTGGGTGGTAAGGCCGTTTGTGAGGTCATCGAAGCCCGTAGGGGCTTCCGTGGGGGGAGGGCTCTGCGTCCAGGCCACGGGCAGCGCTACCGTCGACCAGAGCAAAGCCAGGAGGGAAAGCTTAAGGGATCGCATATCCCTAGCTCCTAGCGAAAGGGAGGTCCGACCTCCCTAGGGTGGCGGCGGGGACGACAGGAAGCGCCCTGTTCCCTGTGGAACGACTCGCGGACCTTAGGCCCGGGCCGGGAAGGCTGTCAAGGGAAAACTAGGCGCTCCATGTATACACTGTGAGCGCTATCACGGTCGAAATGTAAACACTCCGGGCCGTCAGCGTCCGGACCCTACTTTTTCCAGCGCGCGGTCCACGTCGCCCTGGAAGCGGCTGTCTCCCGTCCTCAAGAGCAGCCGGCGCGCCTCCTCGCGGCGTCCGAGCGCCGCCAGGCACAACGCCCGATCCAGCCGCGCCTCCGGCGGCAGCAGCCAGCCATCCCCTTTGCGCTCAAGCGCTTCGAACAATCGCAGCGCCTCAGCGGGCCGGCCGCCCCTGTACGCGGCGACGGCGGCATCGAACTCCGCCGGGGCGGGCTCGTCCTCGCCGGGCGCCAGGCCCTCGGCCAGAAGGGGCGGCTGCGGCGCCGGCGGCCTGCGGTCGACGGGCCGGCCGTTCCATCCGGGGCGCGGCAGCGTCTCGCGGACGTCGGCGTTGCCGAAGACGGAGAGGACCGTGGCCAGCGCGGGCAGGAACGGCGGCTCGACCGTAGCGCCCGCCCATCCGCCGCGGCCCACGATCAGGGCGGAGCCGGGCGCGAGGCCCAGCTCGGTCCAGGCGCCGTTGCCGATGAGCAACGGCCAGTCGTACCGGTAGATGCCGAGGATCTGCCGCAGGGCCTGGTCGCGATCGGGGGCCTCGGGCACGAGCACGACGCGCACGTCCGCGGGGGTGGCGCGCTTCAGCTCCTGCAGGTCCGCGGAGCAGGTCCGGCAGGAGGCCTCCGCCGCGTAGAGGACGAACCGCCCGTCTTCCAATCGCAGCGGCGCGCCGCTCGAGGTGGC
>DAINRN010000483.1:1104-3241 GCA_036741815.1 Acidobacteriota bacterium | reverse complement strand
CAGCAGGGCGAACGACGCCGCGTGGGACTCGGGGAACCCGTAGAGCGCGAACGCGGTGATGGAGCGCACGACCTCGTCGGCGGGCGTCCCGGTGATGCCCTTGCGCGCCATGCCTTCTCGAAGCTTCACCTCCACCGCGCCCATGCGCTTCTCGGAGCGCTTGAAGCCCAAGGCGCGCCGCAGCTCCTCCGCCTCGCCCCCCGTGAACCCCGCCACCGTCATCGCCATCTTCAGGAGCTGCTCCTGGAAGAGCGGCACGCCCAGGGTGCGCGCCAGGATCGGCTCCAGGCTGGGGTGCGGGTACGTCACGGGCTCGAGGCCGGCGCGCCGAGCCAGGTAGGGATGGACCATCTTCCCCACGATGGGGCCGGGCCGGATGATCGCCACCTCGACCACCAGGTCGTAGAAGTGGTCCGGCTTCATGCGCGGGAGCGTGGCCATCTGCGCGCGGCTCTCGACCTGGAAGAGGCCGACCGTGTCGGCGGTCTGCAGCATGGCGTAGATCTTCGGGTCGTCCTGGGGCAGGTGGGCCAGGTCCACCTCGACCCCGGTCTCGCGCAGGAGCGTCAGCGAGTCCTGGAGCGCGGACATCATGCCTAGCCCGAGCAGGTCAACCTTCACGATCCCCAGGTCCGCGCAGTCGTCCTTGTCCCATTGCACGACGACGCGGCCCGGCATCGAGGCCGGCTCCAGCGGCACCACCGCGTCCAGCTCGCCCTGCGCGATGACCATCCCGCCCGAGTGCTGGCCCAGGTGGCGCGGCAGGTCCTGGATCTCGCGGAAGAGCCGGGCGAAGAGCCGGACCCGTCGGTCTTCCTTGTCGAAGCGCGCCTCGGCCAGGCGCTTGTCCAGCGTGTCCCCGGGGTCCACGTACTCGAACCGGCGCAGGTAGCGCGAGAGCCGGTCGATCTCGCCCTCGGCGATGCCCAGGACCTTGCCGATCTCGCGGTTCGCGCTCCGCTCGCGGTAGGTGATGACGTTGGCGGTCATGCCCGCGCCCCGCGGGCCGTACTTCTCGTAGACGTGCTGGATCACCCTCTCGCGGCGGTCGCCGCTCGGCAGGTCGATGTCGATGTCCGGCCACTCGCCCCGCTCCTCGGACAGGAACCGCTCGAAGAGGAGGTCCATCCCCACCGGGTCCACGGCCGTGATGCCCAGGCTGTAGCAGACGGCGCTGTTGGCGGCGGACCCGCGCCCCTGGACGAGGATGCCGCTCTCGCGGCAGAAGCGGACGATGTCCCAGACGATGAGGAAGTACCCCGCCAGCTTCAGCTTGGCGATGAGGGCCAGCTCGCGCTCGATCTGCCGGCGCGCGCGCTCGTGGAACGGGCGGTAGCGGTCGCGGGCGCCGGCCTCCGTCAATTGGCGGAGGTGCTGGTCCACCGTCACGCCCGGCGGCAGCGGGAAGTCGGGGAAGCGGTAGCCCAGGTCCTCGAGGGTGAAGTGGAGGCGGTCGGCCAGGGCCTCGTTGTTGCGGACGAGGTCGGGGCGGTCGCGGAAGGCCGCCTCCATCTCCCGCGGCGCCTTCAGGTGACGCTCGGCGTTGCGCGCGAGCAGCCGCCCCGCCGCGGCCAGGGCCTTCTTCTCGCGGACACAGGTGAAGACGTCCAGCAGCAGGCGGCCGCCGGGCGCGGCGTGACGCACGCCGTTCGTGGCCACCGCGCGCACGCCCAACGCGTCGGCCAGGTCCAGCAGGGCCTGGTTGGCGGCCTCTTGATCGCGCCGGCGGTGGCGCTGGATCCCCATCACGACGTTTCCCGCGCCGAAGACCGCGAGCAGGCGGGCCAGGCGACCTTTGTCCGGCGGCTCGCCGAGGGTGGCCAGGCCGGGCATGGCCACCAGGCCATCGCTCCGGTCCCGGAGCGCGTCGAGACGGAGGACGCCCTTGCCCTTCTCCACCCCGGCCTTCATCTCCGTGACCACGCGGCAGAGGTTGCGGTACCCGGCGCGGCTCTCCACGAGGACGGGCAGGCAGCCGCCGTCCTGCAGCGTCAGCGTGCCCTTGCCGGCGCGGCCTCTGACGGCCGCCGCTGTCCCGACCGCCACGAACCTGCCGCCGGCGATCGCGACGGCTTCTGCCCGCGGCATCGATGGGTTCATCGTGTACACGCGCGCGTTGTACACGATGAGCTCAGGG
>DAINRN010000483.1:0-1094 GCA_036741815.1 Acidobacteriota bacterium | reverse complement strand
GGTGTACATCGGGGAGCCCTCTGGCGAGATTCGCTTTTCTTTCGCTATTCTGTTCGCGGCGCGGGCCGGCCGTCAAGCGGTGGGCGACGTGGCAACAACTCCCCCACGTAGGCACTAACTCCCACGCACTCGCCACGGGCATTACCTTCTCAGCGGGGTCTGTGCCGGAACGCTCCCGACTCATCCGCTCCGCAGGCCGATGCCGGGGACACTCCCGTGCCATCGTGCTCGTAATCGTGCGGGCGATCGTGCCACGACTCGTTTGGGGGGCTCGCGACCCCGATCGCCCATGCCATCGCCTTCAGCCCGATGCCAACGGAATCCTCCGAGCTCCGAAAACCATCTCGGCTTCGTACGCGTTGTGCGTTCGGCACCGAAGAGCGATGTTTGCGACGGTCGCCGGTCCGTTCAGGGCATAGGGATGGATGTGATGGAGCTCCAGCAAGTCGCGTTCGGCGCAACGCTGTCCGGCTGCCGAGACGAACGCGCACTGTGCCCTGTCCCGATACCACACCCCACGCTTGACGGCCTTCGGAATATGACGGCAGGCCGGGTTAGCTGCATCCGCCCCGGGGCGGATACGGTTTTCGTAAGCAGTCGATCCTGCGCTCGGCGCACCTTGGCGCGCCGCCTTGCGCGCACCCGGCTTTCCCGGCCTGCCGAACTTGGCCGCTTCGACCTCCTTGTGCAGCAGGCGCAGCGCCCGCTCGAAAATCGCGCCGGCCTCGCCATCGGGGATCTCGCGACGCAACAAGGTCTGGACTCGGCGCAGGATGTCATGAGCGTCCTGGCCGATCGTGAACTGTACCCGGTAGCGCTCGGGCGAGAGCGGCTGGACGACCGGACGCGACACGGGCGGGACCGCCAACGGCAAGACCGCTACCGCCAAGACGGGTGATGGCACGACCGGCAATGTGGCCTCTTCCCTTTGCGGCAGTGAGGGTTCGTCGGGCGACGTCATCGAGCCCTCAGCCCAGGCCGCAATCGCGGACGGTACGGTGGAGGGGGTGACGGTGGAAGCCCCGATTGGCCCCGAGCGAAGCCAAGCCGTGGTACCCACCTGCGAGGGCTCCACGTCGATCGATGACTGTGCC
>DAINRN010000482.1:0-3244 GCA_036741815.1 Acidobacteriota bacterium | reverse complement strand
AGACGCTGAACGATAACGGCAGGACGCGCGCCAACCTCGCCTTCGGCCCGGCGCGCATCGTCCCCATGCGCTACGCGAGCAGCCTGGCCCCGGGCATCGTCCTGGGCGCGGCCTGGGTGGTGATGGAGGTCGCGGCCCGGGCCAGGCGGCCCCGGCTCGCCATCGGCCTCGCCGCCGCCATCCTCATCGCCGATCCGGCCTACCGCGTGGTCCGCCTGGACCGCCTCCTCGGCCGCGAGGACACGCGCGTCAGCGCGCGGCGCTGGCTCGACAGGAACGTCCCCCCGCCCGGTCCCATCATGTCCCGGGAGTCGAAGGCCCTGCGCTGGGGGCGGCCCGCGATCGAGGACCGCTACGAGGTCGTCGCCTACGGCAACCGTCTCGCCCGGCGGCGGGCCGCGCCGTGGGCGCTCCTGGCGGAATCGCCCACCGGCTACATCCCCTGGGCCCCCGAGATCGACGCGGTGTTGCGCGAGGTGGGGACGGTGGCGGAGGTGTTCGACCCGTACAAGGCGGGGGCTCGCCCAGTGTACGACCCGCACGACGCGTTCTTCGTGCCCGTGGCCGGGTTCGAGGGCGTGCGCGTCCCCGGCCCGCGCATCACGATCTACCGGCTGTCCGCGCCGGCGCCTTGAAGCGCGCGGATGTGGTAGACGTAGGGGAGAGTAGAGAACTTGAGGAGACCTCCGACATGCGCCACCGCGTTCCCGCCGCCCTGACGGTCGCCACCGCGCTCTCCATCCACGCCATGCCCGCCCACGCCCAGAGCCAACCGCCGGAACGCGGCGACCTCCTTCCCTTCAAGGCCACGGAGCGGACGCTCGCCAACGGGCTGAAGGTGATCGTGGTGCCGACGGGCTTCCCGAACATCGTGTCCGTGCAGATCCCCGTGCAGACGGGGTCGCGCAACGAGGTGGAGCCGGGCAAGTCGGGCTTCGCCCACTTCTTCGAGCACATGATGTTCCGCGGCACCGCCAACTACCCGCCCGAGAAGTACCAGGCCATCCTGACCCGCTCGGGGGCCCGGCAGAACGCCTACACCACCGATGACTTCACCAATTACCACGTCACGTTCGCCAAGGAAGACCTGGACACGATCCTCGAGATCGAGGCCGACCGCTTCAAGAACCTGTCCTATCCCGAGGAGGCCTTCAAGACCGAGGCCCGGGCCGTGCTCGGCGAGTACAACAAGAACAGCGCCAACCCGCTCAACAAGCTCATCGAGGTGCAGCGCGAGCACGCCTTCAGCGCCCACCCCTACAAGCACACGACCATGGGCTTCATCCGGGACATCGAGGACATGCCCAACCAGTTCCAGTACGCGCAGGAGTTCTTCCGCCGCTGGTACCGGCCCGAGTACACGGCCCTGATCGTGGCGGGCGACGTCACGCCGGCCGAGGTGCTGCCGCTGATCGAGAAGCACTGGGGCGGCTGGAAGCCGGGCGAATACAAGGTGCAGATCCCCCAGGAGCCGCTGCCGCGGGGCCCCGTCTACGCGCAGGTGCCCTGGCCGACGGACACGCTGCCCTGGGTCGCGGTCGCCTTCCACGCCCCCGCCTTCTCGGAGACGGAGAAGGAGTACGCGGCGCTGGACCTGCTGATGGACCTGAGCTTCGGGCCCACGTCCGACCTCTACAAGCGGCTGGTCGAGGACACCCAGAAGGTGGACCAGCTCTTCCCGTACTACCCCGGGAACGCCGACCCGTACCTGGCCACCACGGCGGCGCGTGTCAAGGACATGAAGGACGTCCTGGAGGTCCGCGACGAGATCCTGAAGGCCTTCGTCGAGGCGCGGGAGAGGCCCATCCCCGCGCCCCGCCTCGCCGACGCGAAGTCGAACGCGCGCTACGGCTTCGTGCGCACTCTCGACAACACCGAGTCGATCGCGGCCGCCCTGGCCCGCTACGTGCGGTTCCGCCGCTCCTACGGGACCCTGAACGAGCTGTTCCGTGCCTACGAGTCCGTGACGCCCCAGGACATCCAGGCGGTCGCGCGCAAGTACTTCTCGGACGCCGGCCTGGTGGTGACGACCCTGTCGAAGGATCCGATGCCCGAGGCCATGGCGGCGCAGCCGGCGCTGGCGGGCATGGCCTCCGCGGCGTCGCCGGCGGCCGCAGGCCCGGTGCGTACGCTCGCGCAGCCCTCGACCCTGCCGCAGCTCGATTTCAAGCTGCTCTTCACCGTGGGATCCGCCCACGACCCCGCGGGCAAGGAGGGGCTGGCCGAGCTGGCGGCGTCGATGATCGCGGATGCCGGCTCGCGCGCCATGCGCATCGACGAGATCAGGAAGGTCCTCTTCCCGATGGCGGGCAGCTTCGACGCCCAGGTGGACAAGGAGATGACGACCTTCACGGGCAGCATCCACCGGGACAACTGGGGCCGCTTCCTGGACATCGCGCTGCCCATGCTGCTCGAGCCCGGGCTGCGCGAGGACGACTTCCGGCGCGTGAAGGACGCGCAGATGAACGCGCTGAAGCAGGACCTGCGCAACAACAACGAGGAGGAGCTGGGGAAGGAGCGCCTGCAGGCCAACATCTTCGCGGGCACGCCCTACGGCCACACCGTGCTGGGGACGGTGGCCGGCATCGAGGCCGTCACCCTGGACGACGTGCGGGGCTTCATCAAGGCCCACTACACCCGGGCGAGCCTCACCCTGGGCCTGGCGGGGGACGCGCCCGCGGAGATGCGCGGCCGACTGCAGGCGAGCCTGGCCGCCCTGCCCGAGGGCCCGGCCTCGCCCGTCCCGCAGGGCGTGGCCGGCCGCTCACCGAAGGGGATCGAGGTGGAGATCATCGAGAAGGACACGCGCGCCACCGCCATCTCCTTTGGGCATCCCCTCGCGGTCACGCGGAGCCATCCGGACTTCGCGGCCCTGTGGCTGGCGCGTGCGTGGCTGGGCGAGCACCGGTCGTCGGTCTCGCACCTCTACGAGCGCATCCGCGAGGTCCGCGGGATGAACTACGGCGACTACGCCTACATCGAGGCCTTCCCACGCGGCATGTTCCAGTTCTTCCCCGACCCCAACCTCGGCCGCCGCGCCCAGATCTTCGAGATCTGGATCCGGCCGGTGGTCCCGGAGAACGGGCACAAGGCCCTGCGCATCGCCGTCCACGAGCTGCGCAAGATGATCGACAACGGGCTCACCGCCCTTGACTTCGAGAACACGCGGAACTACCTGATGAAGAACGTGTTCCTGATGACGGCCACCCAGGACCAACAGAACGGGTACGCGCTCGACTCCCAG
>DAINRN010000481.1:0-3266 GCA_036741815.1 Acidobacteriota bacterium | reverse complement strand
ATCGAGATGGTCACGCGGCATCGCGCGAAGGGGAGCCCAAGGCTCCCCTTCGCCGTCTTCCCCGCCCTCGGATGCCTGCTCTTCGCCGCGGCGGGCTGCGCGAGCGTCACGGACGACGCCACCCAGCAGGACGTGGCGCAGATGCTGGCCATGATGCCCATGGGAAACGTGGCCCAGTACGAGAACGTGCTGGCGCGCCTGGAGGGCGTCCCCGCCCTGGTGGACCAGACCATCGTGCTGTTGAAGGAAGGGCTGCAGGCGGGGCTCACGCCGCCGCGGGTGACGCTGCGGGACGTGCCCCAGCAGGTGCGGAACCAGATCGTGGACGACCCGCGCGAGAGCCCGCTCCTCCACGGCTTCTCGCGGCTGCCGGAGTCCATCCCCGCGGTGGAAGGAGAGCGCCTGCGCGAGCGCGCCGCCGCCGCCTACGCCGCGCACGTCGGTCCCGCCTACCGGCGGCTGTACGAGTTCCTGGTGGACCACTACATCCCCGCCGCGCGGGAGTCGATCGCGTTGCGCGCGCTCCCCGACGGCGAGGCCTGGTACTCCTGGAGCGTCCGGCACTACACCACCACCCGCCTCACCCCTGACGAGATCCACGCCATCGGGCTCTCCGAGGTGGAGCGTATCCGAGCGGAGATGGACGGAGCCATCGCCGCCGCCGGCTTCACCGGCAGCTTCCACGAGTTCGCGCGATTCCTTGGCACCGACCCGCGGTTCTACTTCGAGAAACCGGGCGACGTGCTCGCCGCCTACCGTGACATCTGCAAGCGGGCCGACCCCGAGCTCGTGCGTCTCTTCGGACGCCTGCCGAGGCTGCCCTACGGCGTGAAGCCGGTGCCGGCCTACGCGGAGAAGTCGCAGACCACGGCCTACTACGAGCCCGGATCCCCGGCCGCGGGCCGGCCCGGCTATTTCTTCGCCAACACCTACGACCTGCCCAGCCGCCCCCTCTGGGAGATGGAGCCCCTGGCCCTGCACGAGGCCGTGCCCGGCCATCACCTGCAGATCGCGCTGGCGCAGGAAATGGAGGACGTGCCCGAGTTCCGCCGCCACGGAGGCTTCACCGCCTTCGTCGAAGGCTGGGGGCTGTACGCGGAGAGCCTGGGCGGCGAGATGGGTTTCTACGCGGACCCCTACGCGCTGTTCGGCCGGCTGAGCTACGAGATGTGGCGCGCCATCCGCCTGGTCGTGGACACGGGGATGCACTGGCTCGGCTGGAGCCGGCAGCAGGCCATCGACTACTTCAAGGACAACTCGGGCAAGGCCGAGCACGACATCATCGTCGAGGTGGACCGCTACATCGTCTGGCCCGGCCAGGCCCTGGCCTACAAGATCGGGGAGATGAAGATCAAGGAGCTGCGCGCGCGGGCGGTCCGGGAGCTCGGTCCCGCCTTCGACCTGCGTGCCTTCCACGACGTGGTCCTGGGCGCGGGCGCGCTCCCGCTGGACGTGCTCGAGGACCGCGTCGTCGCCTGGACGGCCGCGCGGACGGCGCCGGCGCGGTGAGGGTGGTCGGGGAGGCCGAGCTGGCCGCGGTCCTGGACGACCGCAGCCTCGTGGAGTGCCTGCGCGAGGCGTTTCGCGAGGGCGCCGAGTCTCCCCTCCGCCAGCATTACGATGTCGGCGCGCCCGGGACGGAGGGCACGCTCCTGCTGATGCCCGCCTGGCAGCCGGGCCGCTCACTCGGCGTCAAGGTGGTCACCGTCTTTCCCGGCAACGCGGCGCGCGGCCGGTCGGCGGTGCAGGGCTCGTACCTCCTCCTCGACGCGCAGACGGGCACCCCGCGCGCGCTGCTGGACGGGGCCGCGCTCACCCGGCGCCGGACGGCGGCGGCGTCGGCCCTCGCCGCCACCTACCTGGCCCGAGCGGGCAGCGCGACGCTGGTGATGATAGGGACCGGCTCCCTGGCCCCGCACCTGGTGGCCGCCCACGCCGCGGCGAGGCCGATCCGCGAGGTCCGCGTGTGGGGCCGCAGCCCGGAGAAGGCCGCGGCGCTGGCCGCCCGTCTCGATCGGCCGGAATTGCGCGTCACGGCGGCCCAGCACCTCGAGGAGGCCGTCCGCGCCGCGGACATCGTTTCGTGCGCGACCCTCTCGGCCGAGCCGCTCGTCCACGGCGCCTGGCTGCGGCCGGGCACGCACGTGGACCTGGTGGGCGGGTTCACGCCGTCCATGCGCGAGGCCGACGACGACGCCGTGCGCCGCAGCCGCGTGTTCGTGGACACGCCGGCCGCGCTGGAGGAGGCGGGGGACGTCGTGCAGCCGATCGCGCGCGGACTGCTCCGGGCCGAGGACGTCGCGGACCTCTTCGGCCTGGTCCGCGGCGCGCGCCCGGGCCGGCAGGGCGGCGACGAGATCACGCTCTTCAAGTCCGTCGGGGCCGCGCTCGAGGACCTGGCGGCGGCCCGGCTGGCCTTCGCGCGGCTCACCCCTTGAAGGTCGTCGTCGTCGGCGCGGGCATCATGGGCCTGTCCGCGGCGTGGGCGCTCCAGCGCCTTGGCCACGAGGTGACCGTCCTCGAGCAGGGCCCCGTCCCCAATCCCCGCGGGGCGTCGTTCGACCAGCACCGGCTGATCCGGTACCCGTACGGCGCGGCCGTCGGCTACACGGCCATGGTCGCGGAGGCCTACCGTGCGTGGGACGCGCTCTGGGAGGACCTCGGCGAGCGCCATTACGTCCCGACGGGGACCCTCGCCATGTGCGTCGGCGACACGCGCTGGGTCGCGGCGTCGGCGGAGGCGCTGCAGGCGCTTGGCTTGAGCGTGGACTGGCTGCCGCCCGCGATGCTATCGGCGCGGTTCCCGCTCCTGACCAGCGCAGGGATCTCGGGCGCCTTCCATTCGGACACGGGCGGCGTCCTCCTCGCGGACCGGATACTCGGATCGCTGGCCCGCCACCTCGCCGCGCGCGGCGTGAGCGTCGTCCCTCATTGCCGGGCCCTCGAGGTTGACCCGCAGGCGGCCACGGTCAGGCTGTCCGACCGGCGGGTCGTGACCGGCGACGCGCTCATCGTCGCCGCGGGGGCGTGGGGTCGCTGGCTCGTTCCCGGCCTGGCGGCGCGGGTCAAACCCTCGCGGCAGGTCGTGGTGTACCTGGATCCGCCGTCCGACCGGGCCGCCGGTGCGGGCCGGATGGCTGCCCGTGCTGATGGTCGCGTGACCCGGGCAGGTTACGGTGATGCCGTGCGCCTGATAGCCGTTGGCGAACGCGGCGCCGCCGGCCAGGCGCTTGAGGCCGCCGGCGAAATGGCCCCGATATTCATTG
>DAINRN010000480.1:0-3267 GCA_036741815.1 Acidobacteriota bacterium | reverse complement strand
CACGAAGTACCAGCGCGACGTGGTCCTCGCGTCGACCATCAGGTTCTTCACGATCTCGACGCCGACGTGACGGGCGGTCTGGAAGCCGAAGGTGTCCACGTGGGCGGGCAGGTCGAGGTCGTTGTCGATGGTCTTGGGCACGTGCACGACCTGCAGCCGCCCCGCGGCCTTCTCCTCCAGCTTCATGGCCGAGAAGGCGGTGTCGTCGCCGCCGATGGTGATGAGCTGGGTGACGCCCAGGCGCAGCAGGGCCATGAGGGCGTTGTCGAGGTGCTCGGCGTGGGCGGTGGGGTTGGCGCGGGAGATGCCGATGTGCGATCCGCCGCGGAAGTGAATGCGGCTGACGTCGGCGATGTCCAGGGGGACGACGTGGTCGATGTCCCCCTGCATGATCCATTCGAACCCGTCCCGGATGCCCAGGACCTCGACGTCCTGCAGCCGCGCGCGGATGACGGCCGCGCCGATGACGCTGTTGATCCCGGGCGCCGGTCCTCCGCCGACCAGGATGGCCAGCTTGTGCTGCATCACGATCCCGCTCCTCCAGGGCCCGGCATATCACAACCACGGCCCGCCGTCATCGCGGTATCCTCCTCGGGTCCGCGAAAGGGGCGCACCTCATGGCCGGGTTGACGCGATGGGTGACGGGCGCCGCCGTCCTGGCGGCGACGCTGGGTCCCGCGATCCGAGCGGCGGCGGCGCCGCCGCCCGACCTCGTGGTGAAGACCCGCACCTTCCTGCCCGGAAAGGACGTGGTCGCCCCCTCCGGCGAGAGCTTCATCTACACGCCCACCGCGCCGCAGAACGGCCGGCTCGTCATCCTGTTCCCGGGGTCGTCCATGGACCGCTACAAGGACTTCGTGACCACGGCGGCGGCCCACGGCTACCACGTCCTCGGCCTCGACTCGCCGCTGACCTCCAGGGGCGTCGACGACGCCTGCCCGCCGCAGGCGGAGTGCTACCGCCACCTCCTTCGACAGGCGGTCGATGGTGACATGACCGAGCTCCCGCCCTTCTGGTCCCGGGACTTTCCGCAGGCTACCTACCCGCAGGCGAAGAACTCGATCACCCATCGACTGGTTGCGCTCCTGCAGTACCTCCAGAAGGAGCACCAGGGATCCGGCCAGTTCCTGCTCTGCCGGGACGCCGAGGCGTGCGAGCCGGATTGGCCGAAGATCCTGGTGGCCGGCCACTCCAACGGAGCCGCGGTCGCGCTCTGGCTGTTGCAGCGCCACCACGGGACCGGCATGAAGGCCCTGCTCTCCTCGCTGCCCGGCGCTTCCAGCCTCCTCCCGGGCTATGCGCCGTGGAGGGGCGACGTCACCCTCCTGGACGGCGCGGGCTGCACCCTCGAGGGCGGGGCGACCGACGCGGGCTGCGCCTGGGACAGGGTCCTGACCCTCCACTGACCGGACGGCGCCGCTCGGGCTAGACTCCTCGACCGTGAGGGGCCGCGTCGAGCAGTGGCTGCACGCCAGCGAGCGCACCCCGGACCGCACCGTGGACGAGCGGGTGGCCGAGCTGCTCGAGGCGGTGCGCCGGGGCGCGCAGCGCAACCCCGGCGAGTCGTGGGACGCGGCCAACGAGCGACACGCCGAGGAGTTCATCGCCACCGTGGTCGCGCGGTTCCCCGGCCGCGCGTTCGAGGTGCAGTGGCCTCCGACACACGACCAGGCCGAGAGGCTCTTCCTGCAGTCGGTCGCGTACGCGGAGCCGCGGCCCGGTGACGCGCGGGACGAGCCGCGGCGCGAGCCGGTGGTGCTCGTGGAGCGGCAGCGCCTGCGCACGCTGGCGCGGCGCACCACCGGGTACAACTACGTCTTCACGGTGCCCGGCGACACGCCGGAGCGGCTGGTGCTGGTGGCCCACTACGACACCTGGCGCGGCCCGGGCGCGGACGACAACACGACGGGCGAGGAGATCGTCAAGCAGTACCTGATCGAGGACCTGCGATCGGCGAAGCGTCCCACCCTGACCCACGTCTACATCTTGGCCGGGTCCGAGGAGTGCGGCCTCATCGGCTTCGCCTCGCAGGTCGTGCTCGGCGTCTCGCTGGGCCTGGCCAACATCGCCCTGACCCACGGCCTCCTCGGGATGACGGCCCTCGGCCTGGCCCTCGCCCCCCTCGCCGGCTTCCGCTTCGGGGTCTCGGGATCGCGCGAGTACGTGGCCAGCCTCTCCGCGGCCGAGCTGGCGCTCGTGAAGTCCGTGGTCGCGGTCGATTCGGTCGGCGAGGGCCGCATGTACATCCCAGAGACCTCGCTGGGCGCCAGCTTCGTGGGCGCGTTCTTCCCCTATCCCGGCTACGAGCAGCTCAACCTGCTCCTGCAGGAGGGCGCGCACCTGCACGGGATCAAGTACAACACCTTCATCGCGGGCGGGACGACCGACCACATCAGCTTCCTGGAGGTGGCCCGCACGTGGCGCGACCGCCTGGGAAACCTCCTGGGCTGCCCGCGCTGGCTGGGCTGCCACCGGCAGGGCAAGCGCCGCATCCCGGCCGCCGCGCTCGTCGCGCTGCTCCCGGGTAAGGCGTCCCCGCTCGTCTTCGGGGGGAAGATCCACACGCCCCAGGACACCGCCGACCGCGTCTATCCGCAGCCGCTCGGCGAGGCCCTGCGCATCCTCGACTACTGGTGGCACCTCCTGCAGGGCGGGACGAGGATCGCCGAGCCCCGCGACCTCGGCGAATTCCATTACGCGCAGCTCTTCCGCGTGCGGCGGCCGGGCGCCGAGGCCGAGCACTGGCTCGCCTTGAAGGATGCAGTGGAGCCGAACCGCCGGAACCTCAACGGCCTCTACCTGGTGGACATGGTGATGGCCGACGGCACGGCCCGCTGCCAGGGTCCGCGGATCGCGGGATGGGGCGTGGACACGCGCATGGCCGCGGACCTCGCCGCCCGGCTCCCTCCCGGCGCCGCGCGGGAGCGGCTGGCGGTCCGGCGTCTCGAGCTCCAGGCCCCGGACGGCGTGCTCGCCTTCGAGCGCGATCAGTCGGCGATGGGATCCCTGGCCGCCGCCGGCCACGACGCGATCGGCGCCCTGGAGCGGTTCATGGGCGCCAACACGTTCCTGGCCTTCTTCGGCGCGGCCTTCCTGCTGGCCAAGGCGGTGGAGGCGGTCATGGCCCTGGCCTTCCGCTGGCCCGCCTTCCAGGAGCTGTTCTTCCGCTATTTCGCCTTGACCCTGCCCGTCACGATCGTCCTTCAGCTCTGCGTCGTCGTCTGGCTGGTGGGTAAGAAGATCCCGACAACTATCGACAACGCCTAC
>DAINRN010000479.1:0-3277 GCA_036741815.1 Acidobacteriota bacterium | reverse complement strand
GACGCGGCAGCGGGGCCAGGAGCTGGACGGCCAGCGCGAGCCCGCCCAGGACGACGGCGAAGAGCCACGACCGCGGAGACGTCACGAGGCCGGCAAGATCGCGAGCGCGGCCAGCGCGCGGCGCGCCGCTTCCAGACCGAGGCCGAAGGATCCGCTGATGGTGCGGTCGTGGGGATGGAGCTGGCAGGAGTCCGTCAGGAAGAGGTTGGGCACGGGAGTCTGCACGGACGGGGTGGTGGCGCGGTAGTCGGTGAGACAGATGGGCTGCGCGAAGCGGTCGCGGAAGACGGCCGAGAACTTGACCCAGCTCCGGTCGAAGCCCGGGTGGATGAGGGCCAGGGCGTCCGTGTAGCGCCGCAGCACCTCCTCGTCGCTCTGCGCGTAGCGCGGATCGTCGGCGGAGAGGTACTGGGGCACGTACAGGATCGTGTCGCCGTCCAACTCGGGCAGGGGGTTCAGGTTCGTGTACTCGATCATCCCCGCGAAGGGGACCCGCGGGTCGTTGGTATTGACCCAGAAGAACGGGGTCACGGGCCGGGCCAGGCGCAGGAAGAGGCAGAAGATGCCGATGGTGGGGATGCGCTTCAGGCCCTCCACGTAGGGACCGTCGAGGTCCGGGGTCATCTGCCGGAAGCGGGAGGTGGTGGCGGTGGAGATCACGGCCTCGGCGGGGATCGTCTCCCCGCCCACGCGCACGCCGGTGGCGCGCCCGCCCTCGAGGACGATCCTCTGCACGTCCGCGCGCAGGACCACCCGCCCGCCGCGCGCCTCGAAATCCCGGCCCAGCCCCTCCAGCACCACCTTGCTCCCGCCCTCGATGTAGCCCAGCTCCTCGCGCCAGGGCGACGTGCGCGACCGCGAGAGGCGGACCATGCGCGCCCAGATCCAGGCCGCGCTGATGTCCGGCGCGTGCTCCGCGAACTTGAAGCGCATGAGGGGCTCCCAGATCACGTGGTAGGCGCTGTCCCCGAACATCCGCTTCAGCCACGGGATGGCCCGCTCCTCCGCCAGGTCCTCCTCCCTCATGCGCTGCGCGAGCTTGACCGCCAACCCCGCGCGCACCCGTTCGGCCAGGCGGAGCGGCGAAAAGCGCAGCAGCTCCGCGGGAGTGAGGAAGGGGTAGAGCCGGCCGTCGACGAAGTAGGCCATGCGGGAGTCGCGCCAGCGGAGGCGGTCCCGGAGGCCCAGCTCGGACAGGGTGTCGACCAGGTCGTCGTCGCCCTTGCAGACGAAGTGGTAGTAGCGCTCGATGCGCACGCCCTGCACGTCGAAGGAGCTGGCCAGGCCGCCCAGCACCGGCGAGCCCTCGAGGAGGGTCACGTCCACGCCCGCCTTGACCAGGGCGTGCGCGGCCTTGATGCCCGCAGGCCCGCCGCCGATCACCACCGCCCGCCTCACGGCGCCCCCTGACCCAGACGGACGAAATCGACGGCGCTCACGAGCACTCCACTGCCGGAGCTCTCCAGCACCACTTCGTTCAGCTCCCGCCGCCAGAAACCCGTCCCCGCGCGTAGACGGGCCTCCAGCCAGGAGGGCTCCGCCCAGAACCGGCCCGCGTCGCGGCCGTTGACGCTGACGCGGACCTCGGTGCCGGCGGGGGCCCGCGCGCGCACGCGCAGCTCCAGGTCTTCGGGGACGTCGAGGCCCGCGAACAGGCGCGCGCGCCCGCGCACCAGCCGGCCGCGCACCCCGTCCACCGTCTGCGCCGGGCCCCATCCCTCGCCGAGCATGTCCTCGGCGCCGGGCCCGCCCACCTCCACGTGGCCTCCCATGTTGTTCTGCCGGTAGAACAGGTAGCGGCCCGCGAGGAGGTCGTACTGGCCGGCGGGCCGGCCGTGCTTCCAGGCGAAGAGCCAGCTCGCGGGCCAGGTGGGCGGGCTGCCCACGGCGTCCGCCACCACGCGCGCGGACCCCCCGACCAGGCGGGGAAAGGCGACGGTGTCGTCGCGCGGGACCATCCCGCGTTGGACCTGCTCCATGAGCGTCACGTTCCACACGACCAGGGGCAGTGCCACCAGGCCCAGGGCGATCTGGGGCCGCGCGGCCAGGGCGGCGCGCGCGCTCTCGATGGCGGCGGCGAGGCCGAAGGCCAGGATCGGGAGCAGGCTGTCGAAGCGGCGGTTGGAGAACGAGCCTCCCGCCCACCAGTCCCCCGAGCAGGCGTTGACGTACGTCATGAGCGCGAGCGGTATGACGAGCGGCCAGGCCTCGCGCGGCCGGCGCTTGAGCAGGGGCAGGAAGCCCAGGTAGCCCGCCCACAGCACCGGCGTCCACGAGAGCAGGCCGTGCCTCGAGGAGAAAAGCGTGTTCATGAGGAACGGGTGGTCCAGGCGGACGAAGTCCGCGCCGTGCGGCGGGTACGGCAGCACCCACATGCCGTAGAGCGCCTTCCAGGCCAGCATCTGGGGGAAGGCGCCGACGAGCGCGCCCGCCAGCAGGAGGGCCGCGCCCGCCACCGGCCCCTTCCACGCTCGGCGCTTTTGCCACCACGCGGCCAGGAGGTCGAGGCCGGGCAGGACCAGCAGGACCCCGTTTTGCCACCGGATGCACATGGCCAGCCCCAGCACGAGGCCGAGGACCAGGAAGCCCGCCGGCGTCCGGCGATCGCGGTCCCGGTCCCACAGCCAGAGGGCCAGCGCCGCCGCCGCCGTGGAGGCCGCGTGCGACATCGTGGGCTGCTGGACCATGTACCAGGGGAGGAAGGTGGCCGCGCCCACGAGGAGCGCGCTTCCCAGGGCGGCGCCGGGGGAGAAGTGCCGCCGGAGCACGCCGTGGATGAGGACGACCGCGGCGAAGCCGAAGACGAGGCCCCCGAGGGCCACCGCGTTCACATGCTCGGGCCCGTAACCGGAGAGGTCCACGTCGCGGCCCGTCCACGCCTCGGCGCGCGCCACGGCCTCGCCGAGCAGGAAGAAGGGGATCGAGACCAGGCCGGGCCCCACGGAGAAGATCGAGCGGCGGAGGCCCGTCCTGGTCGGCACGCTCAGGTCGGCGCGCCCGATGATCTCGTAGTGCGTGTACTCGTTCGTGAAGTCGACGTCCGCGTCCTTCACCAGGGACCGGACATAGACGTAGTACATCACCCCGTCCCCGCTGAGCCGGCGCCCGGCGACCTGGAACTGGACGAGGAGCGGCAGCAGCAGGAGGAGCACCAGGACGAGGCGGGCGCGGTCGGTTCTCCACCGGAGCGCGAGCAGCGCGCCCGCGGCGGCCGCGCGCACGGCGAAGCCCGCGGGCCCGACGGGCGAGAGGCCGGGCAGGATCGACGCCCTTCCCG
>DAINRN010000478.1:0-3283 GCA_036741815.1 Acidobacteriota bacterium | reverse complement strand
CCGGGCCGCCGGCGCGGCGCAAGCGCAGGCTCCGCCCGTGTCGAGCCCTCTCGCGGCCGATCCCGCGCGCAAGGCGCCCACGCTCGACGCCGGGCTCACCCCCGCCTTCCTCCTCGTCAAGGCCGGGCGGTACGCGGAGGCGCGGCAGGCGGCGGAAGCCTACCTCACCGCGAGCGGCGCGCCCCACCCCGGGCAGGCGCAGTTCATCCTCGCCCTGAGCTACCACCGCCAGCGCCTCTACGAGGCGGCCGACCGCCACTTCGTGCGCGCCCTCGAACTGGAGCCCGACTACGTCACCGCGTACTTCTTCCACGGGTTCACCCTGCTCAACCTCGGGCGGCTCGATGACGCGCGGAAGGCCTTCGAGGCCTACCTCGCCGAGGGCCCGGAGGACGCCGAGGCCGTCTTCGGCCTCGGCCTCGTCGCCCTGGAGCAGGACCGGGTGGAGGGCGCGGAGCGCGCGTTCCTGCGCGCGATCGCGATGGCCCAGGCCAGGGCGGGCCCGACTCCGTCTCCCGACGCCCGCGAGGACCTGGCCCGCTACTACGCCCGGCTGGGCGACGTCCACCTGCGGAGCGGCGACCTCGCCCGGGCCCGCGCGGATCTCGAGCGCTCGGTCGAGCTGTGGCCGGACCACTTCGAGCCGTGGCACAAGCTGGCCGGGGTGCTGCGCCGCCTCGGGGACGCGCCGGGCGCCGACCGCGCCCAGGCCCGGTCCGACGAGGCCTTCCGGCGGCGGACGGCGCGGGGCCAGCCTTGACTGCGCGCGGGGCCGCGGCCGCGCTCGCGGCGGCGGCGGCCCTGGCGGCGTGGCCCGCCTTCCCGGCCGGGGCTCCCGCGCTGCACTTCACCGACGCCACCGCGCGCTCGGGCGTGGACCTCGTCCTCACCAGCGGCCGCTCGCCCTCCACGCAGATCCTCGAGGTCAAGGGCGGGGGCCTGGCCCTCATCGACTACGACGACGACGGCGACCTGGACCTCTTCGTCCCCAACGGCGCGACCCTCGACGCCCCGGCGAAGGGCCCGGGGGCGCGGCTCTACGAGAACGACGGGCGCATGCGCTTCACCGACGTCACCGCCAGCAGCGGCATCGACTTCCACGGATGGGGCATGGGGGTAGCGGTCGGGGACGCCGACGGCAACGGCTTCGACGACCTCTACGTGGCCGCCTACGGGCCCGACGTCCTCCTCCTCAACGACGGCAAGAAGCACTTCACCGACGGCACCGCCCGCTCGGGCCTGGGAGACCCGCGCTGGAGCACCGCGGCCGCCTTCGGCGACCTGGACGGCGACGGCGACCTGGACCTCTACGTCGCGAACTACGTGGAGTTCGACCCCGCGCATCCTCCGCCCGCGCGGACCTTCTTCGGGGTGCCCGTCTTCGGCGGACCCTCCGGCATGACGGCGGCGCCCGACGTCCTCTACGAGAACCTCGGCGGCGGCCGCTTCCGCGACACGAGCGCGGACTCCGGCATCGCGGCGGCCCGCCCGTCCTACGGCCTGGGCGTGGCGATCCTGGACTTCGACGGCGACGGCAAGCAGGACGTGCTCGTGGGCAACGACTCCATGCCGTCGTTCCTCTGGATCAACCAGGGCGGGCTCCGCTTCGCGGAGCGCGGGCTCACGGCCGGCCTGGCCCTCAACGGGGACGGCGAGCCGCAGGCCACCATGGGCATCGCGGTGGGCGACGTCAACGGCGACGGCCGGCCCGACGTCTTCACCACCAATTTCGCGAACGACACCAACACCCTGCGCGTCAGCGTGGGGCCGGGCGCCTGGGAGGACCGGACGCGCCAGTACAACCTGGGCGCGGTCAGCCGCCCGTTCCTCGGCTGGGCCACGACGTTCTGCGACTTCGACCACGACGGCGACGAGGACCTGGTCGTCTTCAACGGCCACGTCTATCCCGTGGCCACGCCCGAGACCATGGACTCGACCTATCGGCAGACCCCGCTCCTCTTCGAGCGCGCGGGGGCGCGCTTCGAGCGCGTGGGCGCCGCCCGCGCCGGCGCCTGGCTGGCCGAGGCCCACGTGGACCGGTCAGCAGCCTTCGGCGACCTCGACGGAGACGGAGACGTGGACATGGTCGTGGGCGAGCTGAACGGGCGCGTGCGCGTGATCGAGAACGACGGGGCCGCCGGCCACCACCTGATCGTGGCGCTGGCCGACCGGCGTCCGGGCGCGGGCAACCGCCACGGCCTCGGCAGCCGCGTGGTCCTGCGCCAGGGCGGCGCCACCCGGACCCGCTGGGTGGTGAGCGGCGGCAGCTTCCAGGCCGCTTCGGCCCCGTACGCGCACTTCGGGCTGCCCACCGGCGAACCCGTCGACCTCGAGGTCACGTGGAGCGACGGCGTCCGTCAGTCCGTCGCCGCCGTTCAGGTGGACCGCCGCGTCACCGTGGACCGGCGCTGAACCTGACATGCCCAGGGCCGGTCGAATTCCAGCGAGGGAGCGAGGACCTCAGAGGGGAGCCAGTCGGCGGCGCGCGTCCCGACCCGAGGTGACGCGCAGGACAACGGGTGATGGCATGGCGGCGGCGCTGGCGCGCCCCATCGGGTGGCGGCCTCTGTTCTCCGTATTATTTTGAATGATCGGATCATTCCTGACCCGAGACGACATCGTGTAATGCTAAACAGAGATATGGAGAATGCATTTCCATCCACCTTTCGGACGACGAGTTGACGGTCGAGGTGAGCCGTCTGGCCCGGCGCGCGCGGGAGGCGACCGCCGCACTCGTCGCCCACCTCGTCGAATTCGATGCCCGTCGGCTCTATCTCGGCGCCGGATGCCAGTCGCTCTTTGCCTACTGCACGGAGGTCCTTCACCTGTCCGAGCACGGGACCTACAACCGGATCGAGGCGGGCCGCGCGGCCCGGCAGGTCCCGGTGATCCTCGAGATGCTGAAGGACGGATCGCTGAACCTGACGACGGTCCGGATCCTGGCGCCGCACCTCAGCAGCGAGAACCACGGCGAGCTGCTGGCGGCCGCCCACGGGCGGAGCAAGCGCGAGGTGGAGGCGCTGATCGCGGGCCGCTTCCCACGGCCGGAGGTTCCCACCCTCGTGCGGAAGATGCCGGTTCGCGCGGTTAAAGCGCCCACCTCGGCCGAGGGGTCCGCCTCGACGTTTGTTGGGGCCTCGGCGTCCGCCTCGATGACCGTTGGCGCCTCGGCCTCCGTTGGGACTCTTGCCCCCCCGCCGGAGCGCCCCGATGCGTCGCCGGGCCACGTCGGCGGAGTCGAGGACATCGACAGTCAGAGCGGTTCCGGCAGCAGTAGTGTCCT
>DAINRN010000477.1:0-3289 GCA_036741815.1 Acidobacteriota bacterium | reverse complement strand
CGGGGGAGAGCCCGTCGAGGGCGGCGTGCGTGAGGCCGTGCGAGCCGATCTCGAAGCCGGCGGCCGCCAATTCCCGGAGGTCGGCGGCCGACAGCAGCGGCAGGCGCGGCACGTCCGCGAGCTGGCCCGGCCAGTCATTGGTCTGGCCGCAGCGGCCGGCCACGGCGAAGACGGTGGCCCCGAAGCGGGCGCTCTCCAGGACCGGACGCGCGGCGTCAGCGAAGTTGGAGAAGGCGTCGTCGAAGGTGAGGACCACCGGCCGCGGCGGCAGCGGCTCCCGGCCTTCCCACCCGTCGAGGAGCCGCCCGAGGGCGATGCCGGAGAAACCCTCGTCGCGCAGGGTCTGCATGTGGGCGCGGAACGCCGCCGGCGAGACGGAGATCACGGACCCGCTGTCGTCCAGCGAGTGGTAGGTGAGGATCGGCACGGCGCGCGGATCAGCGCCCGGCGGCACCGGCCCCATCCGCGTCCCGCGCCGGCGAGGCAGCGCGCGCGCCGTCTTTCTCCTCGCGCACCTCGGCCACGATGTCCAGGTACTGCGCGAGGTGCGCCTCGACCGACCACCTCGTCCGCACGGCCTCCGCGCCGCGCCGGCCCAGCTCGTCGCGCAGCGCCGGCTGCGTGCGCAGCCGCTCCATCGCCGCGCGGCACTCATCGAGGGTGGCGAAGGACAGGCCGCCGCCGCTCTGATCGATGTTCTCGGCCAGGGCGCCGATGCGCCGCACGATGGCGGGCGTGCCGTGGGCCATGGCCTCGGCCGCCGTGAGGCCGAAGGTCTCATAGCAGAGAGAAGGGACGAGCACCGCGACTGCCCGGCGATAGATCGCGGCCAGCGCGGCGGGGTGGACCTTGGCCAGGAAGCGGACGTGGGGCAGGCCGCGCGCCTGGTCCCGCAGGGTCGGCTCGTACGATCCCGCGCCGACGATCACGAGGTCGGCCTCGCGGTAATCCGCGAAGAGCCGGAGCATGTCCTGGACGCCCTTGAGCTTCTCGAGACGACCGACATAGAGGAAGAAGGGACGGTCCGGGACGGGGACGTCTGGATGGACGGAAGCGTCGACCGCCGCGGGTGAGGGGATGAAGTAGGGAAGATGCACCAACGGGCGCTCCAAGCCCTGGGACCGATGCTGCTCGAGGGCGAAGCGCGAGGGGACGAGGATGCGGTCCACGTGCCGGAGCGCGCGGCGCAGCGCCCCCGTATAGCGCCAGGCCTGTGGCGGCCGCCGGTAGGTGAGCGTACAGGCCAGGCACCGCCGCTCGGTGCAGGCCTCGCGGTCGAACGCGAACAGGACGTGCGTGGGACAGATCAGCCAGTACTCGTTCGCGGTGTAGAGCTTCACCGGCGCGCGGCCCATGGCCAGCACGCCCGGGGCGCCGAGCAGCGACACGTTGTTGTAGTGGATGACGTCGTAGCTCCGCCCCTCGAGGACGTCGCGCAGCCGGCCGCGGTAGAAGGCCGGCCCGCCGAGCTGGTGCGCGGCCAGGGCAGTGAGGCGTGGCCGCCGTGATTCCAGCGGATAGCGCGTGACGTTGGGATGATGGGTGAAGGCCACCTCTGGGTCCGCGGGGTGCTGGAGCCGATAGGCGTCCACCGAGTGCACGACGTCCACGACGTGGCCTCGCTCGGCCAGGGCCTCGGTGAGGCGGTAGACGTACATCGCGTCGCCCCCGAAGTGATGGGGCGGGTAGAACGTCGTGACCATGCAGATCCGCAGCGGGGTCACGGCCGGGCCACCGTCTCCTCGAACAAACGGACCGCGTCCCGCGCCGCCGCGCTCCACGTGAAGAGGCCGGCCCGCCGCAGGCCGCTGGCCGAGAGGTCCGCCCGCAACCGGGCGTCCTCGAGGACCCGGAGCAGCGCCGCCGCCATCGCCTCGTGGTCCCGCGGATCGAAGAAGACGCCCGCGGGCCCCACGACCTCCGGCAGCGATCCGATGCTGCTGGCGGCGACGGGCAGGCCGCAGGCCATGGCCTCCACCGCGGGGAGGCCGAACCCCTCGTCGAACGACGGCAGCGCCAGCACGGTCGCGGCATTGTAGAGGACGGCGAGGTGCTCGTCGGGGACGAACCCGGTGAAGGTCACCCGCGACTCCAGGCCGAGGCGCCCGCGCAACGCGACGAGCTCGGGGTAGCAGCCGAGGAAGCTGTCGCCGCTGTGGTCGCCGACGATCGCCAGGTGCGCCGGCCAGCCCTTCAGCCGAGCGAAGGCCTGCAGCAGACCGTCGAGGTTCTTGTGGGGGCTGATGCCGCCGACGTAGAGGACGAGCGGCTCGTCGGGGAGGCCGTACTCCTCCAGGACGTGGCGGGCGGCGGCGGCGTTGCTCAGGCGCCGGAAGGCCGCGCCCGGTCCCTCGTTCACGACCGCGACCTGGGACTCGGGCCGGCCGAACGCGGCCGCGATCCGCGTGCGGGCGTCGTTGGAGACGGTGAGGATCCGGTCGGCCTGCCGGTTGGCCAGCCAGGCCTTGGCGCGCCAGAAGAGGCGCGCCCGCGCCCCGGAGAAGATCAGCGCGGGATGGGTCTCCGCGATCGCGTCGTGGAAGGTCACGACCGTGGGCACGCGCCGCAGCATCGGGTAGTACGTGTAGACGGCGGGGAAGAAGAAGAGGTCGAGGGGGATCTTTGATGCCGCGCGGGCCATGCGCAGGAGATCGAGCGGGGACCGCGAGCCCGCGGCGGAGGCGGCGCGGGTGGGTTGCTCGCGCGTGGCCACGACCTCGACCCGGGCGCCGGGCGGCAGCCGGGATTGCTCGGCCGTGGCCCGGTCCACCACGAGCGTGTACTCGTGGCGCGGGTGCTCGGCCACCATGTGGCCCACGATCTCGCGG
Organism: Acidobacteriota bacterium; assembly: GCA_036741815.1. GTDB lineage: Bacteria > Acidobacteriota > Vicinamibacteria > Fen-336 > Fen-336 > DAINRN01. The sequence goes on along the minus strand of DAINRN010000477.1, from coordinate 461 downwards.
GTGAACCGGCCGAAGCCGCGGCGGTTGGACCAGCAGCAGGCGTCGATGCCGATGCGCACCTCAGGGGGGCCCTGCGAGGGCCTCGGCCTGCGGGCCCTCCGGCGGGCGGACGTAACCCACCGCCTCGCCCGCGGCCCAGGCGGAGTTCAGCGCCACGACGTATCCGAGGGCCTTGACCGCCGCCCCCAGGCGCCGCGGGCGCCGCACCGCCACCGCGCGCACCACGCGCAGAGTGAGCAGGGCGGGCAGGGCGAGCGCCGCCACCGGCAGGAACGCGCGCACGGCGGGCGACGAGCGGCCGCGTCGATACCCGCCGAACCGCCGCCCCCCCCGGAACAGGTGCGCGGCGGCTTCGCGGAGGGGAAGCGACAGGTGGCTGCTCACGCACGCGCGCCCGTTGCGGTGGAGGCGATGGCCGGAGGCGCGCAGCGCGTCGTGCACCTCGTTCTCGTAGAAGCCGT
>DAINRN010000476.1:0-3300 GCA_036741815.1 Acidobacteriota bacterium | reverse complement strand
TCGACCACGATGGTGCACGCGCGGTGCATCTTCTGGAGCTCGGCCCAGGACTTCAGGACGGTCAACGCCGCACGCTCACCGCCCGCCTCCCACGATCGCCTTCAGCTCGCCGAACACGGACTCCACCGGGCGATAGCCGTCGATGTCGTGGAAGAGGGACCGGCGCTTGTAGTACTCGACGAGCGGCGCGGTGCGGGCGTCGTACTCCTCCAGCCGCCGGGCCACCGCCGTCTCCTTGTCGTCCTCGCGCTGGATCAGCCGCGCGCCCTCGCGGTCGCACAGCAGGTCGTTCCTCGGCGGGTTGTTGTCCACGTGGTAGGTGGACTGGCACGTCGGGCACCACCGCCGGCCGGACAGCCGCCGCAGCAGCTCCTCGCGCGGGACCTCCACGTTGAAGACGAAGACCTGGGCCACCGCGTCGCCGCAACACATGCCCTCGAACCCCTCGGCCTGGGGCAGGGTGCGGGGGAAGCCGTCCAGGATGTATCCGCGTGCGCAGTCCTGCTCCTCCAGGCGCTCCCCGATCAGGCCGATGAGGAGGGAGTCCGGCACCAGTCCGCCCTTCTCCATGATGGGCCCCGCCTGGCGGCCCAGCGGCGTCCCTGCGGCGATCGCCTCGCGGAGGATGTCGCCCGTCGAGATGCGCGGGACGTTCAGGTGCGCCGCCAGCCGCGCGGCCTGGGTGCCCTTCCCGGCCCCGGGAGGGCCCAGGAAGATGACGCGCGGCCCCGACCCTGCGCGGTGCGGCGCGTCAACGCCGACCACGGATCCGCCGCCCCTTCCCCGGTCCGCTGAACCCGTCGTAGTGACGCATGATGAGCTGGGCCTCGACCTGGGCCACCGTGTCCATGGCCACGCCCACGATGATCAGCAGCGAGGTGCCCCCGAAATAGAAGTTCAGGTGCAGGCCCTCCGTGATCCAGCCCAGGTTGTTCTCGGAGAGGAACACGTCGAGGGCCGGGCCGATGACGGGGATGGGCGCGACCTTGAACCCGGCCATCAGGAACTCGGGCAGCAGCGCGATGAGGGCCAGGTAGATGGCGCCGCCGAAGGTGATGCGCCCCAGAATGTGGTCCAGGTACTCGGCGGTGCGCTTGCCGGGGCGGATGCCCGGCACGAAGCCCCCGTACTTGCGCATGTTCTCGGCCACGTCGTCCGGGTTGAAGACGATGGCCGTGTAGAAGTAGCAGAAGAAGATGATGAAGGAGACGTAGAGCAGGTTGTAGAGCGGCATCCCCCACTTGAGCTGCTCCGAGACCGTCTGCATCCACGGGTTGTTGGCCTGGAAGAAGGTGGCGATGGTCTGGGGGAAGGCGATGATGGAGGAGGCGAAGATCACGGGGATGACGCCGCTCGTGTTCACCCGCAGGGGGAGGTGGGTGGACTGGCCGCCGTACATCCGGCGCCCCACCACGCGCTTGGCGTACTGCACGGTGATGCGCCGCTGGCCGCGCTCCACGAACACGATGGCCGCCACCACCAGCACCATCATGGCCAGCAGGAACATGGTGGCCAGCAGGCTCAGGTCGCCGCGGCGGATCATCTCGAGGGTGCTCAGCATGCCGCGGGGGAAGCCCACCACGATCCCGGCGAAGATCAGGAGGCTCATCCCGTTGCCGATGCCCCGCTCCGTGATCTGCTCGCCCAGCCACATGATGAAGGCCGTGCCCGTGGTCAGGGTCATGACGGTCATGAGCTTGAAGGCGATGCCGGGGTTATCGACGATGTGGAAGCTCTGGTTGAGCGTCATCCGCTCCAGGTACACGGCGATCCCCAGCGACTGCACGATCGAGAGCAGCACCGTGCCGTAGCGGGTGTACTGCGTGATCTTGCGGCGCCCGAGCTCGCCCTCCTTGGACAGCTTCTCCAGGTACGGCCAGACCACGGTCAAGAGCTGCAGGATGATCGACGAGGAGATGTACGGCATGATCCCGAGCGCGAAGATGGTGACCTTCGCGAGGTTCCCGCCCGAGAACATGTCCACCAGGCCGAACCAGTTGGCCTTGTTCTGCTCGAAGAAGTCGATGAGGGCCTTGGCGTTGATCCCCGGCGTCGGGATGTGGTTCCCCAGCCGGTAGACGGCGAGCAGGCCGAGGGTGAAGAGCACCCTCTTCCGCAGGTCGGGGATGTCCCAGATATTGCGCAGGCTCTGCAGCATGTCAGCCCTCGAGGATCTCGGCCTTGCCCCCGGCGCCCGTGATCTGCTCCTGGGCCCGGGCGCTGAACTTGTGGGCGCGCACGGTCAGGGCCTTGGTCACGGTGCCCTTGGCCAGGACCTTCAGGCCGTCGCGGAGGTTCTTGATCATCCCCCGCTTGAGCAGGACCTCGGGGGTGATGATGGCGCCGGCGTCGAAGACCTCGAGGCGCTCCAGGTTGATCTCCGCGAACTCCTTCTTGAAGCGCGCGTTGGTGAAGCCCCGCTTCGGCACGCGGCGATGGAGCGGCATCTGGCCGCCCTCGAACCCGTCCCGGTGGCTGAACCCGCTGCGGCTCTTCTGGCCCTTCTCGCCCCGGCCCGACGTCTTGCCCAGGCCGCTGCCCGGACCCCGCCCCACGCGCTTGCGCTCGCGGCCCGCACCGCTGCCTTTGGCCGGTTTCAGGTTGTTCAAGCTCACCGGAGTTCCTCCCTCAGTCGACGATGGCCACCAGGTGCGGGATCTTCTTCACCATGCCCCGCACCGCGGGCGTATCGACCCGCTCCACGACCTGGTTCAGGCGGCGCAGGCCCAGGCCGCGCACGGTCTCGCGCTGCTTCACCGGGCAGCCGATGACGCTGCCGATCATCTTGATCTTCAGGGTGCCGGTGGATCCGGCCGCCGTGGTCTTGGCCATGCCTAAGCCCCGGCCGGCGGTTCAGCCGGCGGCGGCACCGGCGCCGCTACCGCCCCGCCCTCGTGCACGCGGCGGGCGCCGCCCTTCTGCTCGGCGCCGGTGATGTCCGCCACCGACTTGCCCCGCAGCCGCGCCACGCGCTCCGGCTGCTTCAGCCGCATCAGGGCGTCCACGGTGGCCTTCACCACGTTGTGCGCGGTGGTGGATCCCAGGCTCTTGGTCAGGATGTTCTGGATCCCGGCCGCCGTGATCACCGCGCGCACCGGGCCGCCCGCGATCACGCCGGTGCCGGGAGCCGCAGGCCGCAGCAGTACGCGCGCCGCGCCGAAGTGCCCGATGATGTCGTGCGGCAGCGTGCGGCCGTCCTGGAGCGGCACCTCGATCAGCGATTTGCGCGCGCGCTCGATGCCCTTGCGGATCGCCTCGGGCACCTCGCCGGCTTTTCCGTAGCCGGCGCCCACCACCCCC
>DAINRN010000475.1:2078-3302 GCA_036741815.1 Acidobacteriota bacterium | reverse complement strand
GAGATCCGCCGGGCTGCCCCCGAGCCCCTCGTCGATCCGCATCCCGAGCGGGGTGGTGAACAGGACCGATACCGCGGGCACGTTCTCCAGCGTCTCCCGCATCGCTTCCTCGAGGTCGCCGAGCGACCGCGCGCGGTCTAGCTTGAGAACGACGAGCACGTCCGAGACCGTGTGGGGCATGGGATCTTCGGTGCGCTCGGCCCGACCGGTGCGCCGCACCACGTCCTCCACCTCCGGGAAGTCTCGAAGCAGGTCCTCGACACGGTGGTTGGCGGCATCGACCTGCGCCAGCGAGGCTTCGGGGGGGAGCGTGGTCTGGAGCAGGAACGCCCCCTCGTCAAGCTTCGGCATGAAGTCCCGCCCGATGAAGAATGCGGCGGCGAGGGCGGGGAGCGTCAGGGCCAGGGTCACGAGCACGACGCGGGCAGCGTGACGCATGGCCGCCTGGAGCAGCGGCGCGTAGAAGGCCTTCACGCGCCGGATGATCCACACGTCCTCACGCTCCCCAGGCTTCCGAGGCCGTAGCACGAGGGCGGCCAGCAGCGGCACCAGCGTGAGCGCGAGCACCAGGGCGGCTCCCACGGTTGCGACGACGGCGGCGGCCAAAGGGCGGTACATGCGTCCCTCGATGCCGCTCATCCCGAAGAGAGGGACGAACACGGCCATTACTATCAGCGTGGCGAAGGCGATGGGACGGCCGACCTCCAGGGCGGCCTCCAGGGCGCGCTGCCGCCGCGGGCGGCCGTCGCCTCCGGCCGAGAGCCGGTGGACGATGTTCTCGGTGACGATGATGGCCGCGTCGACCAGAAGCCCCACCGCGATGGCGAGCCCGCCCAGGGTCATGGTGTTCAGGCCGATGCCCCACTGCCGGAGGAACAGCCCGGCCAGGGCCACGGACAATGGGATGGTCAGCGTGACGACGAGAGCCGCGCGCACGTCGCCTATGAGCGCCAGGAGAACGGCCACCACCAGCACCGCGCCCAGGAGGACCGCCCGCCCGACGCCCCCGAGCGACGAACGCACCAGCTCGGACTGGTCGTAGACGGTGCGCAGGGTGACGCCTTTGGGAAGCGAGGCCTGTATGCCCTGGACGGCGGCACGGATGCCGGCCGCCACCTCCACCGTGTCCGCGCCGAACTGCTTGACGATGCGCGCGCTGACGACCTCTCCCCGGAGGCGATGGGCTATGCCGCGCCGTACAGCCGCCTCCTCGCGGACGTCGGC
>DAINRN010000475.1:0-2068 GCA_036741815.1 Acidobacteriota bacterium | reverse complement strand
GACGACCACGGTGGACCGGAGATCGTCGATCCCGGCCGCGCGTCCGACCGCACGCACCGCCCATTCGGTCGACCCCTGGACCACGAAGCCGCCGGCGGCGTTCGCGTTGGCGCCTTCCATGGCGTGCGTCACCTGGTCGAGGGTGACCCCGCGTGCCGCCATGCGGTCGGCGTCGAGCTGTACCTGGAACTGCCGGAGGTGTCCGCCGAGCACCTCCACCGCGGCCACCCCGCGCACGGCGAGCAGCCGGTTCCGGACGTCGAACTCCGCCAGGTCGCGCAGCGTCATCAGGTCCGCGGCCCCGGGCTCGGCCTCGAGCGTGAACTCGTAGATCTCGTTGAGCCGCCCGGTAAGGCTCGAGATGAGGGGCGCGTCGGTGCCGGGCGGCAGCTGGGCGCCCGCCTGCGCGACGCGCTCGGCGACGAGCTGGCGCGCACGCTGGTAGTCGGCATCCGGCTCGAACTCGATGGTGATCTGGCAGACGCCGAGCTGCGAGTTCGAACGGATGCGCCGGACCGAAGGGAGGCCGGCCAGCGCGACCTCGAACGGCACGGCGATCCCCACCTCCAGCTCCTCCGCTCCCATGGCGGGGTTCTGGACGATGACGTTGAAGACGGGAGCGGAAAGGTCCGGGAAGACGTCTCGCCGCAGCTCCAGGAACGAGACGACCCCCAGCGCGACACCGGCGCCCACGAGGAGCAGCGCCAGGAGCGGCTTGGCGAAGGAGGCACGGATCAAGCGCTCGATCACGGGCGTCCCTCAGTCGTGCTCATGGTGTCCTCCCTCGCCGCGGGCCTTCTCGGCCTCGGCCTTCAGCAGGAAGGACCCGTCGACCACGACCGTCTCGCCCGCCTGGAGGCCGGAGACGATCTCGACCTCTCCGCCGAGGTCGCGCCCGCGGCCCACCGTCCTCACCGCGAAGGTGCCGGGCTCCCCAGGGATGAAGACGCACCACCGGTCCCCGAGCCTCTGCAGGGCGGCGGCGGGCACGGCGGTCACCGGCGTCCCTTCGCCGACGGGGAGCCAGACCGTGGCGGACATCCCGGGCCTCAGCAACCGACCGGGGTTTGGCACCTCGAGGCGGACGGGGATGGTCCGCGACCCGACCTCGACCTCGTTCCCCACCAGAAGCACGCGCGCGCCGATGGTCTGCCCCGGCAGGGCGGGGATGGCGACGCGGGCCGTGGATCGCGGCGTGACCCGCACCGCGTCCCGCTCGGGCGCGTGCGCCACCAGCCATAGCGTCGAAAGATCGCCGATACGGAACAGCGTCTCCGCGGCCTCGGCGACCTGCCCCTGCGCGAGCTTCCGCTCGATCACGGCGCCGGAGATGGGCGCGCGCAGCAGCAGCGCGCCGCCTTCGGCCTCCTGGCCCGGACCGGCGCCCATCGCGCCCAGCGTGGCGCGCGCCGCTCCCAGGCCCGCCTCCGCGGAACGCAACTCCGCCTCCGCCTCCTGCACCTCGCGTTGCGGGGCGATGCGTTCCTGCGCCAGTCCGCGCTTCCGATCGAGGGCCTGGCGCGCCAGCTCGACGCGGGCCGCGGCCTCGCGGTACCGCCCGCGGGCCTGGCCGAGGTCGAGGCTCTCCAGCTCCGCCAGGAGCTGCCCGCGCCGCACCTGCTCCCCCGCCGTGACCGCGACCCGCACGGCGCGCCCGGCCACCGGCGAAGCGACCTCGGCGTAGGCGTCGTCGGGCACGCGCAGCTCGCCCGCCACCGGCGCCGACGCGGTGCCTGGCCTCGTTTCGACCACCGCCGTGGTGACCTGGAGGTCGCGCAGCATGCTGGCCTCGATGCGCACGGTCCGGCCCGCATCCGGCTCGTCCCGGGCCTGCCGTCCCTCCGCGGGAGCCTCCGCCGCGGAGCGCGCATCGGTCCCCTCGGGGGGCGGCGCGGTCTCCGGGTGCGGTCGCCTCTCCCCACACGCGGATGCGGCCAGCGAAAGGATCCCCGCGGCGACCATCCTCCTCATCGCGACCCTCCGGCCAGCGAGTCGAGCTCGGCGCGGACATGAGCCAGCTCGAGCAGGCTGTCCAGCCACTGCCTTCGCCCCTCGGCGGCCTCCCTCC
>DAINRN010000474.1:0-3304 GCA_036741815.1 Acidobacteriota bacterium | reverse complement strand
CACCGTCCACCACGAGCTGGTGCTGGGGCCCGAGCTGGGCGCGACCCTGCCCGAGGTGGTCGAGGCGGGCGACGAGCCCTTCGCCGTCGCCTCGGCCCTCGCGCTGCACCGTCTGGCCCGCTTCGCGCGCGAGCGGGTCAAGGTCGTGCTCACCGGCGACGGCGCGGACGAGCTGCTGGCCGGCTACCCCTGGCGTCACGAGCCGGCGCTCGGCCGCGGGTCCCGCCCGGCATCCTTCCTGCGGGCGCTGGCCATGACGGGCGCGCGGAGCGTCCGCGGGACGCGGGCCGGAGGGCCGGGCCTGACCGCGCAGCTCCGGTCCCGCCTCGCCCGCCTCCTCCGGCGGCCCGACGAGCGCTACGCGGAGGCCGTGGACCTCTTCACGCCGGAGGAGATGGAGGCCCTCGTGGATCCGTCGGCCGCGGAGCTGGCGCGCGAGGCCTGGCGGACCAACCCGGTGCGCGCCGGCTACGCCAGCGCCGACGGGACCGACGAGGTGAACCGGCGCCTGCGCGCGGACTTCGCCACCACGCTCGTCGACGAGATGCTGACCAAGGTGGACCGCATGACGATGGCGGCGGGGTTGGAGGCCCGCGTGCCCTTCCTGGACCGCGGCCTGGTGGAGTGGGCGTTCCGGCTGCCCGGCCGCCTCAAGGTGCGCGGATCCGGCAAGAGGATCCTGAGGCGGGCCCTGGCCCCGCGCTTCCCACGCATCGCCGCCCGCGCCAAGCACGGCTTCGACGTGCCCCTGGGTCCTTGGCTGCGCGGCCCGCTGCGCGGCCTGCTCGTCGATACCCTCTCGCCGGAGGCGGTGCGCCGCCGCGGGCTCCTGCGGGAGGGCGCGGTGACGCGGATGGTCGAGGCGCACCTGCGCGGCCGTGGGGACCACTCGCGCAAGCTCTACACCCTGATCGTCCTCGAGATGTGGCTCCGGCGGTGGACGGCTACGGCGTCGGGGGTGACGGCGGCGGCGGCGGCGGGGACACGGGCGTGAGGTCCAGGCCCGGGGTGACCTTGGCGGCCTCCGCGGCCTCCGGCGAGTCCGGGGCGAGGTGCCGCAGCTCCTGCAGGACGCCGTTCGCTTCTTCGTCGCGACCCTGCCCGTGGAGCGCCTCGCCCAGCGCGACGTAGGCGTCCAGGAACCGCGGCTCCAACGAGAGGGCCTCGCGCAGCTCGCTCTCGGCCTCGCCGTACCGTTTGGCCTCGAGCAGCAGCCGTCCGCGGCGGTGGCGCACCGCGGGCGACCGCGGGAACTCCGCCTCGCCCTTCTCCAGCCAGGCGAGCGCCTCCTCCGGCTGCTTGAGCCGGTAACGGATGAGCGCCAGGTTCAAATAGGTGCTGTCGAGGGCCTGCTTCTTCTCGACGAGGCCCTTCATCTCGAGCTCGCTCTCCCCGAGCCTCCCCTCGCGGATCAACACCTCCGTGAGCTTGCGCCGCGAATAGAGGAAGTCGGGCGCCTCGGAGAGGATGCTGCGGTGCGCCTCGATGCCGTGCACGAAGTCGCGGCGCCCCTCCATCTCCAGGGCCAGCTGGTAGCGGTTGTACAGGTCCAGGGCGTCCTTGGGATCACGCAGACCGCCCCGCTCGGGGGACACGGACGCGGGAATGCGTGCGCCCAGGTCCGAGGCCAGGCGGGCGGCGACGCGCGGGAGCCTCGCGCTCGCGTCGTCCTTCTCTTGCGGGTCCTGCGCGCTGTCGTAGAGCTCGGGCCGGGGGGCCTTCACGTAGAGGTACGGCCCGGAGCGCAGTGCGAACAGGGGAGCCAGCCCGTACTTGTTCCGCAGGGACAGGTTCTCCATCGCGGCGGGGCCCGGCCCCTCGGTGCTGCGGCCCACCATGAGGGGGACGAGCGACACGCCGTCGGCCCCCGAGAGCGGGTCCAGGCCCAGGAGGTCCAGGAGCGTGGGGACGAGGTCCACCGTCCTCACCACCGGGCGCACGCGCACGCCGGAGGGGATCCGGCCCGGCATGGAGACGACGAGCGGCACCCGCGTGGTCGGGCCGTAGAGGAAGTAGCCGAAGGTGTCCTCCCCGTGGTCGCCCAGCGACTCGCCGTGGTCGGCGAGCGCGACCACCAGCGTGTGGGGATGCCGGCTCCGCACGCCGGCGATGAGCCGTCCCATGCTTCCGTCCACGAAGGCGATCTCGCCGTCGTAGGCGCGGCCGGGGAAATCCCTGGCCACCGCCTGCGGGAGGTTGTGCGGGGCCATGGAATCGGCGAGGTGCGCCCAGAGGAAGACCGGCTCGTCGTCCGGCGCCTGGACCCAGGCCAGCGCCTGGTCCACGACCTCGCTGGCCGCCCCGCGCTCGTAGGCGCCGACGCGCTTGCCCGGCGGACCGAAGTCGTCGTCGTAGACGTCGAAGCCCCGGTCGAGGCCGCGGCTGTGGTCGAGCGAGGTCGTGCCGACGAAGGCCGCGGTGCGGTACCCGGCGGCGCGAAAGCGCTCGGCCAGCGTGGGCGCGTCCGGCGCCAGGACGTCGAGCTCGTCCCGGGCCCCGTTGTGCGGCGGCAGCCGGCCGGTGAGGATCGCGGCGTGAGAGGGCAGGCAGAGCGGCGCCGCCACGTAGGCCTGCTCGAAGAGGACCCCTTGCGCCGCCAGCTCGTCGGCGGCGGGCGTCCTTCCCTGCCCGTAGCCGTAGGCGCCCAGGCGGTCCGCGCGTGTCGCGTCGAGGGTGATGAGGAGCACGGTGGGCTTCTGCCCGCGCGGGAGCGCCTGCTCCTTCCGCCAGACGCCGAGCCGGGGCCCGGCCACCCCCAGCACCGCCAGGAGGCCCGCGCCGAGGACCGCCGCCGCCAGCCACTTACGCGGCACTCCGGCGCGCGCGAGAGGGGTCGCGGTGGTCATCGGATGTCTCCCGCGCCCATCACGCGACGCTATCCGTTGGCCCTTGTGGAGTCAATCGTTCGGCCCCGCGTTTGACGCCGCTCGCGCCGTGGCCATAGGCTCCGGCCTCGTATGGCCCGGCGTCGCCGGACGTCGCCTTTACCTCCGACCGCCGCTCCGGCCGAGGGTCCCCGCCGCGAGCTCCCGGTCGTCGTCGCCGCCGGCCTCGTCCTCGCGGTCCTCATCGTCTACTCCGGCGTGTGGAACTTCGACTACGTGGTCTACGACGACCTTGCGTACGTCGTGAACAACCCCATGGTGAGCCGAGGGCTGACCCTCGAAGGGATCGGCTGGGCGCTCACCTCGAGCCATGCCAGCAACTGGCACCCCCTCACGTGGATCTCCCTGATGCTCGACGTCTCGCTCTTCGGGGTGAGCCCGGGCGCCGTGACGGGCATCGTGCAGGTGCTGCGATCGGG
>DAINRN010000473.1:0-3307 GCA_036741815.1 Acidobacteriota bacterium | reverse complement strand
GGCATCGACGAGATCAGCTCGGGCTTCGGTCTGCGCAACCCCGACATCGACGACCCCAGCCCCAAGCCCCCGAACTTGAAGCCCATCAAGACCGCGGTCTACATCGGCGCCAACGACTTGATGGCGCATGCCTTCAGCGCCGAGACCAGCCGCGAGATGTGGGCCTTCATGCCCTTCGACCAGCTGAAAAACCTGCCCAGGCTTTTGAACGGGCAGATCACCGAGCCGCACGTCTACGGTGTGGCGACGGCGATCCGGGTCGTGGACATGTTCGTCCCCGGCCCGTTCACCCTCGGCGGCGTCCTGTTCGACGGCCGGTGGAGGACGGTGCTCTACTTCGGACGCGGCCCGGGCGGAAAGAACATGACCGCCCTCGACGTGACGAGCCCCGGACCGTTCACGAAATCCGCCCTCACGACCTACCTGCCCTGGGTCATGTGGAGCCGCGGGAACCCCGACACCGTGAACGGCGGGCCGCCCAACGGGACCAACGAGATCGACCTCACGGACACCGCCGATTACGCGACGATGGGCGAGTGCTGGTCCGTTCCGGCGATCGGCAACGTCCGCGCCGGTTTGAATCCCGAGTGGCGCCTCTTCATGGGCTCGGGGTGCTCGGACACGCCGACCGAAGGCTCGAGCTTCTACATCGTGGACGCGCTCAACGGAGACATCCTCGAGCGTACCGACGTGGGCGACGGCCCCGCCGCCACGCCCGATGCGGCCATCGTCGACAACATCCTGGTGGCCCCGGCGGCGGGATGGAACCCGCTCCAGATGTCTCCCCCGGGCGTGCCCGCGGGCGGCGACCACCTGACGCGGGTGTTCATCCCCGACGTCAAGGGCCGGATCTTCAAGTTCAACCCCGAAGGCGGCAACAGCCCGTCTCCGGCGTTCCGGGACGAAGGGATACTGCAGCCCTTCGGCAACGCCGTTGCCCTGCTGGACCTGGGAGCCAGCGGCGACTTCGTCTATGCCGAAGCGGGCAACGACAACCGCGTGCTCCCGTTCCCCAACACGACGCCGCCCTTCCGGATGTTCGCCTTCAACGATCCCGGCCAGGACACCAACTTCACGACCCCCGGGACCGTCTCGTTCACGCAGGACTTCCCCAGCCCGTTCCGCGGCACGGTCCAGCCGGCGACGGCGTTCAACGACACGGGCTCCGGCCGCGTCTTCTTCTCGGGGACGGCCCTGGTGGACGGAGGGGCGACCTGCATCTTCCGCTTCGACACGTTCCTCTTCGCCCTGGGCGCGTTGAGCGGCGGCGCAGTCTACGACTTCAACAACAACGGGATCGCCGACCTGGGGACGATCATCCAGGGTACCAAGACGTCGGGCATCCAGGTGACCGGCGGCCAGGTGCTGCTCAGCGACAGCGGCGAGATCGGCAGACCGCCGGCCCCGCCGCCGCCGCCCGGGGTGCCGCCCACCCCCAGCGCGGCCACGCCGCCGTTCGTGAACACGCTGAGGATGTCTCCGGACAGCTCGGTCTGCCGGCAGTAGCCGCCGGCACGGTGGCCCACCCCGCAAGGGGTGGGCCATTTTCGTTTGGGAGACTAAAGGACCAAGGCTATACTCTACGCGAGGTTGCCCATGGCTACCCAGCCATTCCTGGCCTGCGCGGCGTGTGGCGCGCGCAACAAGCCTAGTTGGGAATACTGCGCCCGTTGCGGGGAGGCCCTCGAGGGCGCTGCGGCGGTCGAGCCGGCCGAGGAACCGGCGGTCGTCGAAGAGCTGCCCCTGGAGCCGGCCGGTGGCTCCGGGCTCCTCACGTGGATCTTCGTCGGGCTCGCCCTCGTGGGCGCCGGCATGTGGGCGATGGCCCGTCGTGGACAAGGGGAGGTGTCGACCGCCGCCACCTCCAAAACGGCGGCGCCCTCGAGCGCGGAACAACGGGAGGCGGGCCCCGTGGAGGACACGCCGCTCGCGAAAGGTCGGAACCTCCTGGCCAAGGGTGACGCCGCGCAGGCGCTGGCCGCGCTGGCCCAGGCCGTGGCGGACTCGCCCAACGACCCCGAGGCCCATTACGCCTACGCCCAGGCCCTCTGGGACACGGCGGACAAGGCGCTGGCCGTGGGCCAGTACGAAGCGGCGGCACAGCTCGCCCCCCGCTCGTTCAAGTACCGCTCCGACCTGGGCCGGGCCTACGCCGCCACCAATCGTGCCGGGGATGCCATCGTCGAGTACGAGGCTGCGTTGAGCATCCAACCCGATAGCCCGGGGCTGCTTCGCGAGACCGCCAGCCTGCATCTTCAGGGTGGTCATCCCGAGCGGGCGCTGCCCCTGCTCACACGCGCGGTGGCGCTCTCCCCGGGGAGCGCGGTCCTGATGCAGGACCTGGCCCACGCGGCGGAGAAGGCGGGCAACGACGCTCAGGCCGTGGCCGCCTACCAGAAGGTGCTCGAGATCAACCCGGACGCGGCCGTCAGCCGGGGACTGCTGGCGGAGGCGCTGTTCCGCCAGGGCAAGAAGGACGAGGCCATCGCGCTCTTCCGCGAGGGAATCGAGCAGAGCCCCGACGCGGCGCTGCTGCAGCGAGGTCTGGGAAGCCTGCTCGAGCGGTCCGGCCGCACGGAGGAGGCGCTTTTGGCCTACCGCGAGTACGCGCGTCTGGCTCCCCGGGCCTCCGACGCGAGCCAGATCCGCGACCGTGTCGCCCGGCTCGAGCGGCGGCTGGCCGCCCGGAGCAGCCCACCCCCGTCTTGAGGGATACCGTGCCCCGCTTCTTCGCCCTGGCTCTCTTTCTGGCCTCTCCGGTCGTTCTCCACTCCTACGACGCGGGCGACGCCAAGAGCAAGCCCCCCGCCTCCCCGGAGCCGAAGAAGGATCGCAAGCCCGCGCCCAGGGCCTCGCCCGCCCCGAGCTATACCAACGACGACCTGAAGAAGGATTCCGCCAGCCCTTCCGGAGAGGGTGCGGCGAGCCCGACGCGCGAAGAGACGCCCGCCTACGAGACGGAGAGCTCGGAACCCCCGGCCCTGGTCGAGGAGCAATGGAGGTCGCGGGCCGACGAGGCGCGGAACGCGATCCAGACGGCCGAGGCCACGGTCCGCGGCCTCGATGAAGAGGCGAAGGCGCTGGGCCTGCGGGTCCTCATGTCGACCGACACCTACGAGATCCTCGACCTGCGGCGGCAGCAGCAGGAGATGGCGGAGCAGGTCGAGCAGGCCAAGCGGAGCGTCGTGCAGGCGAAGCAGGCGCAGGACGACCTCGAGACCGAGGCGCGGCGCGCCGGCGCCCCCCCGGGTTGGCTTCGCGAGCGCTGACGCCCTGCGCGGGGGTGTACCCTCCTTGACGGGCGCGG
>DAINRN010000472.1:1509-3319 GCA_036741815.1 Acidobacteriota bacterium | reverse complement strand
CGCATCGCGGATCCGCTGGGCGGTCTCGACAAGGATCGATCCTTCGGACCGTCCGATGCGAGAAACGCCTTCGGGAGAATCGGCAAGATAGGCGTGACCGGCGTGCGTGAACACGCCCCGAAAACGTAGGCCTGACAGATCGGAAATGCGCCGAGCCATCTCCACGGCCTGTTCGGGTGGGACGCCGACGCGATGGAACCCCACGTCAACCTTGAGCAGGACATCGAGACGGCGCCCGGCCGCACGGAAAACGGAATCGAGGGTCCGGGCGCCGTCTGGGCTGTCCACGCCCACGGCGAGGCGCGCGCGGTCGGAGAGGGCCAGGAGCCGCCGACCCTTGTCCGCGCCCACCACGGGATAGGCCACGAAGAGGTCGTCGAAGCCGGCGGCGGCGAAGACCTCGGCCTCCCCGACCTTGGCCACCGACAGCCCGGAGGCGCCCGCCGCGATCTGCTTCCGGCCGATCTCGAGGACCTTGTGGGTCTTGGCGTGGGGCCGCAGGCGGACGCCGTGGCGGCGCGCCCGCTCCGCCATGGCGCCGATGTTGCGCTCGACGACGTCCAGGTCGACGAGGACGGCCGGGGTCTCGATGGAATCGAGCGTCACGTGTGAAGAGCCCGCGAGTATCGGCGCCGCTGCGGGCGATGTCAAGATGGAGGAGATGGCGTCGCTGCCCTTGCCGCCGGACCCCGAAGCCCCGGGCCCTCCGTCCGGCGCGCGCTTCGTCCCTCGCGGGGCGCGCGACTGGATCGTGGTGGCGCTCCTCGCGGCGCAGGCCGCGGCGGGCGTGGCCGTGATCGTCTGGCTGGGCAAGCACGGATGGGCCATCCACAAGCTCACGCGCGGCGTGGGCGACACCATGTTCTACGGGGCGGACGGCAAGCCCTGGTTCCCGCTGGACGAGCAGCGGCGGGACGTGTCCCTCGATCAGATCTCTCCCCACGTCCGCCACGCGGTGGTGGCCATCGAGGACCACCGCTTCTACGAGCACCCCGGAATCGACGCCGTGGGCCTGGCCCGGGCCATGCTGCGCAACGTGAAGAGCCGCGGGGTGGTGGAGGGCGGCAGCACGCTGACCCAGCAGCTCGCGCGCACGCTCTTCCTGTCGAACACGCGGACATGGGCCCGCAAGACCAAGGAGGCGGCCCTGGCCGTGATGCTCGAGGAGCAGCTCAGCAAGGACCAGATCCTGGAGCTGTACTTGAACCGCGTGTACCTGAGCGCCGGCATCTACGGCGTGGAGGCCATGTCGCGGAAGCTGTTCGTGAAGAAGGCGAAGGACCTGAACGTGGCGGAGGCGGCCCTGATCGCGGGGCTCCTCCGCGCGCCGTCCACACTCTCCCCGTGGTCGAACATCGACGGCGCCATCGGGCGCAGCAACGTGGTCCTGCGCCGCATGCGCGAGGAGGGCTACATCACCGCGCGCGAGGAGGAGGAGGCGCACCGGGCCCGGTTCCGCATCACCGCCCGCCCCGGCCTGGTCAACGCCCGCTCCGGCTACGCGAAGGAGTTCCTGCGCCAGCAGTTCCGCGACCGGTTCGGCGGGGACCACCCGCCGGACTGGGAGGTCCACACCAGCTTCGTGCCCGCGCTCCAGGAGGCGGCCGAGCGCGCGCTCTACGACGGCCTGCGCCAGCTCGGGGTCCCCGACCTCCAGGGGGCCCTGGTGGCACTGGACCCGCGGACCGGCGACATCCTGGCCCTCGTCGGCGGGCGGGACTTCAGCACCTCCGAGTTCAACCGCGCGGTGAGCAGCCGCCGGCAGCCGGGATCCGCATTCAAGCCCATCGTCTACGCCGCCGCGCTGGAG
>DAINRN010000472.1:0-1499 GCA_036741815.1 Acidobacteriota bacterium | reverse complement strand
TCGCGGCGGTCATCCTCCTTCTCGCTATTCCCGGCGCCTGGCTGCTGGCCCGGGACAAGGGGAGCGAGACCTCCCCCCTCATCGCCGGGGTCTCCAGGGGGGAGTTCAAGGTCACGGTGACCACGTCGTACCAGCAGCCGGGTTCCGCATTCAAGCCCATCGTCTACACCGCCGCGCTGGAGCACGGGCACTCGCCGGTGTCCGTCCTCGTCAACCTACGCTCGGTGTCGGCGCCCGGTCGGGACGAGTGGGCGCCGCGCAACGCGGGCGGGGAGTCGCCGGATTCACAGACGCTGCGCGAGGCCCTCTTCCAGTCGAACAACCAGGCAGCGGTGGCCCTCCAGCAGAAGGTGGGGACGGGCAACGTGCAGCGGCTCGCGGGCCGCCTCGGCCTGCGCGACCAGCCGGCCGTGCCCTCGCTCGCGCTGGGGACGGGCAGCGTGACGCCCCTGGAGCTGACCGCCGCCTTCGCCGCGTTCCCCAACGGCGGCTGGGCCGTGAAGCCGCGCGCCATACTGACCGTCCTCGACGCGGACGGCTCGTCCGCCTTCGAGTCGCGGCCCGATGCGCACCGCGCGCTCGCGGAGACGAGCGCTTTCCAGGTGCTCACGATGCTGCGAGACGTGGTCGATTACGGCACCGGCGCCCCCGTCCGGTCGCTCGGAGTGAGCTTCCCGGTCGGCGGCAAGACGGGCACGACCAGCGACTTCAAGGACGCATGGTTCGTGGGATTCTCCTCGGCGATGGTGGCGGGCGTGTGGGTGGGGTTCGACCAGCCCGCCCCCATCGGCCCCGACGCCTACGCGGCCCGGGTGGCCCTGCCCATCTGGGCCGACTTCATGAGGCGCACGGCCCGGCTGGCGCGCCCGCAGGAGTTCGAGGTCCCCGACGGGGTCACGCCGGTGGAGCTGTGCCACGTCAGCTTCCTCCGGCCGGTGGAAGGATGCCCGACCTACGTCGAGTACTTCAAGGAAGGCGACGACGTGCCCCACCGCCTCTGTCCCATCCACCAGGGGAGCTTCAAGCAGGAGGCGCGGCGGACGCTGGATGGGCTCCTGGACGGGGTGGGGCGGAAGTTGAAGCGCATCTTCAAGTGGTGAGGGAGGTCCCATGAAGGTCGATCGTCAAGGCGAGACCCTCCGGATCGAGATCACGGCCGACGAGCTGCGGCTGCTGCGGCGCGCCCTCGAGCGCGCCTCCTTCATCGACACGCCGCCGTCCGAGCAGGCCGAGATCGCGGTCTTCTGCGCGCGTGCCCTGGAGACGTTGCCCCGGGCCCGGGGCTGAGGCCTTCCGTCAGGCCGTAGCGGGCAGCGGGCCGCCGCCGCGGGCGAGGCTGCCCAGCATGCCGCACGCGGCGTGGATGTCCGGGCCGCCCGAGTAGCGGCGCACGAAGCCGATCCCGTGCCCGGCGAGGGCGGAGAAGAAGGCGGAGCGCTCCGCGTCCCCGGGCGCCCGGAACCGGCCCACAAAGCCTTAGCAAAAGTCGCGCCAATCCC
>DAINRN010000471.1:0-3333 GCA_036741815.1 Acidobacteriota bacterium | reverse complement strand
GGCGCCCGCGCGGCGGCGCGTGGGCTTCCTGCGCTTCCAGGCCGCCGCGGCCGTGTTGGCCATCGCCGGCACCAGCGCCCTCTATTCGACGCGGGGCCCGGTCCTGCGCGAAGGGGCGCGCCTCGTGGAGCGCGCCTCCAACGTGGGCGTCTACCTCATGGAGAGGAAGGACCGGCTGGTCGAGGACGTGCGCATCCTGCGCGTGGTGGTCGGCGCCGCATTCGAAGGCCGTCTGGACCGGGTCAACGACCGCGTGGAGGACTACCGGCGGCTGCTGGAACGCCGTCGCAACGCCCCGGAGCAAAAGAAGAGCGAAGCCGGCGCGCCAGGGGCGGTTTCGGCGAACCTGTGGCTGCTCAAACTCGTAAAGCAACATTGTGGATGAGAGGACGACGACATGGCGCTCGAGGATGATCGCCCCGGAGCTTTTGCGGGGCCGGACCAGAAGGAGAGATCGATGACGACGACACCGGCGGACCCCCAGGCCGCCTATCCCGCCCTCCCGCTGCCCACGGCCTCCGCGGCGCCCGCGGGGCCCAAGAGCCCCATCCTGGCCCTGGCGCTTTCGTTGTTCCCGGGGATCGGGCAGATCTACAACGGCCAGCCGGCCAAGGCCCTGGTCTTCTTCTTCGCGTGGGCGGGCAGCATCTACCTGACCGCGGAGGCGAACCCCTTCTTCGCGTTCCTGATCGCCTTCACCTACTTCTACAACCTCGTCGACGCCTGGCGCAGCGCCTCCGTCATCAACGCGCGGCACGCCGGCGGCCTGGGTGTGGCCGAGGAGGACACCACCGAGTCCCCCGCGTGGGGCGCGGCCCTCATCGGCGTGGGCCTCCTGCTCCTCCTCAACAACCTCGGCTGGCTGCGCCTCGCGTCCATGCAGCGTTACTGGCCGTTGGTGCTCATCGCCGCGGGAGGCGCGTTCCTCTACGGCTCTGTGCAGCGCGCGAAGCGTGAAGGCGGGAGCGATGGCGGCGTCCGTTAGGATCGAGGGGATCGTGCTGGGCCTGGCCCTCCTGGGCCTGGGCACGGCCTGCCTGCTGGCGAACCTCGGCCGCTTGGACCTGCTCACCACCCTGCGCACCTGGTGGCCGCTGACGCTCATCGTGTGGGGAGCCCTCGAGCTGTACCAGGCCTTCGCGGCGCGGGCGCGCGAGCGCGACCTGCAGGCGGACCGGGCCCGCCGCATCGACTGAGAGGGAGAAAATGAAGGCGGCGAAGATCGGTCTGCTCGTGCTCCTCCTCGGCTTCGGCGGCGTCATCGAGACCGCCTTCGCCGTGCGCAACAAGATCGGCATCGGGCCCGCGGGCTGCCGGGTCATCCGCGGCCGGTTCTACGGGCCCTCCTTCACCTTCGACGCCGCCGACGAGCGCCAGCCGGTCCCCGCGGGAACCGCGGTGGAGGTCGACAACGCGTTCGGCGGGGTGCGGATCGTCCAGGGCGCGCCGGGCGAGGTGCGGGTCTCGCTGCGCAAGGTGGTGTTCCGGTCCACCGAGGAATCGGCGCGCGCCTTCGCGGAGCGTCTCCGCGTGGAGAAGACCCTGACGGGCGCCGTCCTGCGCGTCACCACCAACCGGCGCGCGCTGGAGGGCGGGCAGGAGGACGTGGGCTTCGAGACGCACCTGGAGATCGCGGCGCCTCCGGACACGCCGGTGCGCGTGCAGGCCGAGCACGGCCAGGTGGACGTCGCCGACGTGGCGAAGGCCGAGATCACGAACTCCTACGAATCCGTGCAGGTGGACAGGGTGAAGGGCGCGGTCAGCGTGGACAGCCGTCACGGCGACGTCTCCGTCGGCGACGTGGGGCAGACCTTGTCGGTCACGGCGCGGCACGGCGACGTCAAGGTGCGCGACGTGGCCGGCGCCGCCACCATCAGCCTGGAGCACGGCGAGGTCACGGCCGATCGCGTGGGCGGGCTGGTCCTCACCATGCGTCACGGGGAGCTGAAGGCCACCGACATCCGCGGCGACCTCGAGGTCCACGGCGAGCACACGGGTATCGAGGCTACGGGCGTGGCGGGGCGCGCGCTCCTGGAGACCACCTTCGGCGACGTGGTGGCCCAGAGCGTCGCGGGCGAGCTGCGGGCGAAGGTGGAGAAGGGATCGGTGCAGGCCACCGACATCTCGGGGGCCGTTTTCGCGGAGGCCAGCTTCGACGACGTGGCGCTCACGCGCATCGCGGGGCCGGTCGAGGTGACCGTCGCCCACGGGGGCCTCAAGGCGAGCGGGCTCGAGAAGGGCCTGAAGGCACGGGTCGCGGGCGACGCGGTCGCGCTCGAGGACTTCCGCGGTCCCGTGGACGTCGCGGTCGAGCGCGCCGGGATCGAGATCGTCGCCGCCGCGGCCCTGGTGGACCCGGTGACCGTCAGCACCACCCACGGCGCCATCCACGTGCGACTGCCGCGCGAGAGCCGCATCGACCTCGAGGCCGCGGCCCAGGGCGGCGAGGTGCAGGTGGATGTTCCCGGCCTCGTGCTCACGCGCGCGGAGAACGCGCACGCCAGCGGCAGGCTCGGCGGCGGCGGTCCCCTGGTGAAGCTCACCGCCGATCGCGGCGACGTGCGCGTGGAGACCACGCAAGCCGTGGCCGCGAAGAACCCGTAGCCTTTCTTCGGAAATTTTTCTCTCTTGCGTCGCCGCTCGGCGATCCAGTAGACTGCGTGCCCTCTCCACCAGGGGGCCAACTTTTTCATGACGGATAACGCCGCCCCGACCCTCCTCGAAACGAGGATCCCGGGGCTGCGGCTGTGGCGCCGCGGCAAGGTGCGGGACGTCTACGACCTCGGCGAGCGGCTGCTCGTGGTAGCCACCGACCGCATCAGCGCCTTCGACGTGGTGCTGCCCACCGGGATCCCGATCAAGGGCGTGGTGCTCACGCAGCTCTCGCTCTTCTGGTTCCGGCTCCTCGAGGGCGTGACGCCCAACCACGTGGTGACGGGCGACGTCGAGGCCTACGGTCCCGCGCTGGCGCCCCACCGCGACCAGCTGGAAGGCCGGTCCATGATGGTGCTGAAGACCGAGCCCTTCCCGGTGGAGTGCGTCGTGCGCGGGTACATCACGGGATCGGGCTGGAAGGACTACCAGGCCACGGGCGCGGTCTGCGGCATCCAGCTGCCCCGCGGCCTGCAGGAGTCGGACCGCCTCGACCCTCCGATCTTCACGCCCGCCACGAAGGCCGAGACCGGGCACGACGAGAACATCTCCTTCGAGAGGATGGCGGAGATCGTGGGCCCGGCGCGCGCGGCGGAGCTGCGCGACCTGAGCCTGGAGATCTACAACCGGGCCCGGGCCCACGCGGAGGGCCGCGGCGTGATCCTGGCGGATACGAAGTTC
>DAINRN010000470.1:0-3337 GCA_036741815.1 Acidobacteriota bacterium | reverse complement strand
CGGCTGCTCCTGCTGTCGGCCTCGGGCCGCTCCCCCAACGTGGTCGAGGCCCTGCGCGTGGCCGGGGGGCGCGGCCTGTTGACCATCGCCATGACCGGCGGCGGAGGAGGACGGCTGGAGGGGATGGTCCACTACCTCATCGACGTGCCCAGCCACGACACTCCCCGCATCCAGGAAGTCCACACCATGGTGGTGCACGTCCTCTGCCAGATCGTCGAGGAGGCGATGCCGCGCTGATGCATCGCCCGCGACGCCGCCCACCGAGTCCGCCCCGGGCGTCGCGCGCGAAACGCCGGTCCCGACGGTCCCCACTTCCGGCCCCGCTGGAGCTCAAGTCGGTCCGTACGTATCCCCTGTCCTCCCGGAAGAGCCAGGTCACGGTCGAGCAGTTCGGCCGGCCCTGCGCGCCCGGCAGCTCGTTCAAGACCTTCCTCGATACCCTTCCAAGGATCCTCGGCGCCGACTCTTTCCGCCGCCTCGCCGCGGAGATCCTGCGCGCGCGGGACCGCGGCCGGCCGATCGTGTGGGGCATCGGCGCGCACGTGCTGAAGGTGGGACTCTCTCCCGTTCTGATCGACCTGATGGAGAAGGGACTAGTCACGGGACTGGCCATGAACGGGGCCGGAATAGTGCACGATTTCGAGCTGGCGGTGGCCGGCCACACCTCGGAGGACGTGGAGGGCGGCCTGGGATCCGGCGACTTCGGGATGGCGCGGGAGACGGGCGAGGAGATCAACCGCGCGATCGTGGAGGGGGACAGGGACGGCCTCGGCCTGGGCGCCGCCGTCGGCCGCTACCTGGAGGGGCGGAAGCCGGCCCACCTCCAGGCCAGCC
Organism: Acidobacteriota bacterium; assembly: GCA_036741815.1. Classification (GTDB taxonomy): domain Bacteria; phylum Acidobacteriota; class Vicinamibacteria; order Fen-336; family Fen-336; genus DAINRN01. Next base: position 2,503 of record DAINRN010000470.1, on the reverse strand, counting down.
TCCTGGCCGTGGCGCACCGGCTCGGCCTGCCCGCCACCGTGCACGTGGCCGTGGGCACCGACATCGTCCACATGCACCCGGCCTGCGACCCTGCCGCGCTCGGCCGCGCGACGCACCTGGACTTCCGGACCTTCGCGGCGCAGGTGGCGCGCATGGGCGGCGGCGGCGTGTACCTGAACGTGGGCTCGGCCGTGCTCCTGCCCGAGGTCTTCCTGAAGGCGGTGACCCTGGCCCGCAACCTGGGCCACTCCATCGAGGACTTCGCCACCGCCAACCTGGACTTCATCCAGTCGTACCGGCCCAACACCAACGTGGTGCACCGCCCGACCGTGGGCGTGGGCCGCGGCTACAGCCTCACCGGCCACCACGAGATCCTGGTCCCGCTGCTGGCGGCGGCCCTCGTGGAAGGGACGTAAGGCCTCGGCCCCCCGGCTCGGCGCGCTCGCCGCGATCGTCTTCTGGGGGATCTCGTTCGTCGCCACGAAGGTGGCCCTGAACGAGGTCTCGCCGGTCACGCTGATCTTCACGCGGTTCGCGCTGGGTGTGGCCCTGCTTCTGGCGATCAACGCCGGCCGCGGCCAGCCCCTCCTCCCTCCCCGCGATTCCTGGCCCGGCCTGGCCGTGATGGGCTTCGTGGGCGTCTTCGTGCACCAGATGATCCAGGCCCACGCCTTGACCTTGACCACCGCCGTGAACACGGGCTGGCTCATCGGCCTCACGCCGCTGTGGTCCGCGCTCCTCTCCGCCTACGTGCTCAAGGAGCGGTTCGACGCCGCGAAGGTCGCGGGCCTGGTCCTCGGCTTCCTGGGCGCGGTGCTCGTCGTGACCCGCGGGCGGATGGGCGCGGCGCTCCTGGCCCTGCCCCAGACGCGCGGCGACCTGATGATCCTGGCCAGCACGCTCAACTGGGCGTTCTACACGGTCCTCGGCCACCCGCTGCTGCGGCGGCTGGGGCCGGCGCGGGCCACCACGGGCGCGCTCTTCTTCGGCTGGCTGATGATCGCCCCGTTCTTCGTTTACGCCGCCGGCTGGCGCGAGTATCCCCGGCTCACAGGCGCCGGCTGGGCCGCGGTGCTCTTCCTGGGCATCGCCTGCTCCGGCCTGGGATATCTCTTCTGGTACGGGGCCCTCGAGCACATCGAGGCCTCGCGTGTGGCCGCGTTCCTCTACCTGGAGCCGCTGGTCGAGAGCGTCTCTCTCACCACCGCGGCGGGTGGCCTCCTGGTGCTGGCCGGCGTCGCGCTCGTCCAGCGTGACATCCTTGAAAAAGGGACGCGGCAGGCGTAGCGTCGAGCCTGACCCCAGGCCGCGAGGCGAGAACCATGGCCCAGCCGCGCAAGCCGCATCCCGGGAGCGCGCCCGCTTCCCGCCCCGAAGAGAAAGCCCGGAGCTACCGGATCCTGCTCGTCGAGGACAACCACGACGCGGCGGAGAGCCTGCGCACCCTCCTGGAGCTCGCGGGATACACCGTGGAGGTCGCGGGCGACGGTGTGGCGGCCCTGGCCCTGGTCCAGAGCTTCCATCCCGAGGTGGTGCTCTGCGACATCGGCCTCCCCGGCGAGATGGACGGCTACGCGGTGGCCGGCGCGCTCTCAAAGGACGGAGACGGTCGGCCCTACCTCATCGCGCTCAGCGGCTACGGTCAGCCCGCGGACCGCGAGCGGGCGCGGAAGGCGGGCTTCGATCGCCACCTGACCAAGCCCGCGGACCCCTCGGCGCTTCGACGGCTACTGGCGGACCTCGGCCGTCGCGCCTGAACGATCAGTCGGGCGGCGGGCCTCAGAGCTTGGGCCGGGACGGCTTCGTCAGGGCCTCGGCAGTCTCCCGCAGCGCACGCAGGTCACCCAGGTGGCGTTCCGTGTGGCGGCCCTGGGTCCGGGCGCGGTCGCGTATGGCACGAGAGTGCTCGCCCGCGGCCCGGGAGCGCTCGATGGCGCGGCGGGCGCGCGCCCCCACCTCCTGGGCGTCGGCGATGGTGCGCCAGGCCTGCGCCACCATGGCGTCGTTGCCGCCGATGACCAGGTGGATGGTGTCGGCGGCGCGGGCCACGGAGGCGCGAAGCTCCGTGGCCACGTCGTCCTCGGCGACCTGCGGCTCCGCCTCGCACTCCTGCACCACGGCGCGGAGGGAGCCCAGCTCGTGAACGAGCTTGTCGACGACGGCCCAGCGGGGAACCATGGCGACCGCCATATTTTGAATACGAACTTACGATTCAGATTACGCCGAACATCGTATACCCCCGGGAGGGGGGAGATAGGGAAATCGCCTAGCGTGCCGCGCGACGGCGTCCGCTGGTCCGGGGCAGGAGATCGGCCAGGAAGCGGCCGGTGCAGGACGCGGACATGGCCGCCACTTCCTCCGGCGTGCCCGTGGCCACGATCCGCCCTCCCGCGTCTCCGCCGTCGGGGCCCATGTCGATCACGTGGTCCGCGGTCTTGATGACGTCGAGGTTGTGCTCGATGACGACCACGGTGTTGCCGGCGTCCACCAGCCGCCCGAGCAC
>DAINRN010000469.1:0-3342 GCA_036741815.1 Acidobacteriota bacterium | reverse complement strand
GGCTCGGCGGGGCCTGCCCTCCCCGCCGCAGGACCACCGTGCCCACCGCGGCCGCCACCAGCACCACCCCGGCCACCCCCGCGATGAGCGGCAGACGGCTTCCGTCCGCACCATCCCGGTGGAACGTGAAGCGGGATGCGGCCGCCTTCGCGCCGAGGCCTGACGGGGCCGCGACGGGAGACGGTACGGGCGTGCGCGACGCGGCCGGCTCGCGCATGGGAGACGGCACGATCGTTGTCTCCTCTGCCCCCTGCGCGACGGGCGAGCGCAGGGCCTGCGTGTCGGTGCGGGGCGCCGCCGCGCCGGCAACAGGCGCCACCGTCCCCGCCGCGGCGCGCGCCGGATCCTCGGTGAGGAACTCGGCGTAGCTGGCGTCCTTCTCTTCCTTGAGGACCTTGGACTCCTGCTCGATGTCCTCGCGGAAGAGCGAGTGCATGAAGAAGGCGAGGTTGAAGGTGGTGGGCGTGAAGTCGCCCGAGAAAAGGAGCGTGTCGATGGCCTTCCGCATCTCCTGGATCTCGGGGTAGCGGGCGGCGGGGTCCGCGGCCAGCGCGCGCGCCAGGATGAGGGCGATGGGCTTGGGCAGCGCGTCGTCGTCGGCCGAAGGGCTCTGCAGCCTGGCCTGCGAGAGCCGGGCCTGGACGTCGGTGGCGCCGTCGCCCTTCCGCAGGGGCTCCCCGGTCAAGGTCTCGAAGAGGATCGCGCCCAGCGGGAAGACGTCCGACCGCGTGTCCCCCACGCCGCCCGCCAACTGCTCGGGGGCCAGGTACAGCGCCTCGTCGCCGCCCAGGACCTTGGCCTCACGGATGCGGCTGGGCCAGTACCCGAAGCCGCGGAGCCGCACCTCTCCTTCGTAGGAGACCACGATGTTGGCCGGACAGACCAGGCCGTGGAAGTACCGCCCGCCCGCTTCGGTCTTCCGGGAGTGCGCGTACTCCAGCGCCGAGCACACCTTGCTGACGATCAAGAGCGCGTGATCCACGGAGAAGGGAAAGGCGTCCTGCCGGCAGCGGCTGAAGATGGCCTTGAGGCTCTTGCCCTCCATGAACTCGTACGAGATGTAGTAGGCGGAGTCCACCTTCCCGATGCCCTGGATCTTCAGGATGTTCGGGTTCTGCAGTTGGGAGGCGAACTTCACCTGGTCCATGAGGCTCTTGGCCACGTCGGCGTTGGCGGCGACGCGCGCGGCCAGGCGGTGAACGCTCACCACCTTCTCGAGGCCGGTGGGCCCGAGCTTGGCGGCGCGGTGCTCGGAGGCGAGGGCCGAATTCTCCACCTGCTCGAGGAGGACGAACTTGCCGAACTTCTCTCTCTTCCCCATCGAGCGAACCTGAAGCGGCGTGAAAGTACCACCGCGCTCGCCGGGCCGTCAAACGCGTCTCGAACCGGCGCCGCAGTGTCGGGGCTTACACGGTCCGGGACGGCAGGACACGCCCATGCCCGGTGCGCCCTGGCACCAAGGCCCTCGGGCTGAACGGCTTATCCCGGCCCGTGGTAAGGCATGCCTCTTGCTCGTTCCAGGGGCAGGAGGTGGGTGGTGCAGGTCCTGGCGGAGGTGGCAGCGGTGGTTTCGGGGGTGGCGGTCGGGGTGGCTTCCGGTCGATTGGTGCTCGAGGGCATCCTCGCGGTCGTGTTCGGGCGGCGATCGTGACCCGGGTCGAGATCCAGTCGGGCACGGACGCGGTACCGTCGGAGTCCCTCTCCGAGGTCTTCCAGGTGTGCGGCGGCGGCGATGCGCGGGGCTGGTGCGTGGGCCCTGCAGCCGGCGCGGTCGGGGACGCTCCCGAGGCCGCCTCAGAACGGCGGCGGGGGTAGGACCATCTCCTCTCCGCCGGGCCCACGAAGGCGCACGCCGGTCTCGTCGTCGACGTCGAGCACCGTATAGGCCCCCGCGCGCTCTCCCTTCCCGGCCACGATCATCTCTCCCTCCACGACGAGCGCGGCCTTGACCTCGCCGGAGCGCCGGATGAGACCGGACACGCGCACCGCGGGCGACGGCGATGGCGCGGGGGGCTCGGCCGCGGTGGAAGGCGGTAGGGGCGGCGCCGACCTCGCGGCCGGCGCGGGGACGGCGACCTCGTCGACGTACTCGAACAGATTGCGGGACGGGGTCCGGCGCGCGGGCGGCGGGGACGGAAGGCTTGGGGGCCGGGCCGCGACCGGGCGCGCCGGCGGCGGGAAGGGCGCCCAGGCGGCGCCCCGTCCCGTGCCCCTCGCCAGCAGCGCGGCCAGGGCCACGATCCCCAGCGCCCCGATCAGCAGCCGTAACCTCACCGGGCCGCCTCCAACCCGACGCCCTCGACGCGCACGGCCACGCGCGAGTCGGTCTGGCTGAGCTGGTATCGCTCCAGGACGAGCCCGGTGCCGGGCCGCACCAGCTCGGCGGTGAGCCTTACGACATCGGCGAAGGGACCCTCCGCCGCGAGCCGGACGAGCGCGGCGGCGGGAGGGCTGCCGGGCCGCACCGCCAGCCGGACACCCGAGAGCCCGGCGCCCTCCAGCGCGGCCACGATACCGTGGCGCGTCCGGCCCACGGGATCGCCCGGAGTGGCCGCCGGCTCGCCCCCCGCCGGCGCCGAGCGCCGCAGGGCGGACTCGCGCCGCTGCACCTCGCCCAGGCGCGAGCGCGCCTCGCGCCGCTCGTCCCGCGCTCGGCGATAGCCTTCGGCCGCGGCCGCCGCCTTCCTCTTCAGGGGAAGGGTGAGCCCGGCGTAGATCACGGCCGTCGCGGCCAGGATCAGCAACGCCGCTCCCCGCGCCCCCGTCCTCACCGCCCCACCCGATAGGTGGCCTGGACCTGCGCGCGCACGCCGCCGTCGCGGACCTCTTCGCCCGGGCGGACGTCAGCGAAGAGCGGAGACTGTTGCAGTCGCAGCAGGAACTGGTCGTAGGACGCGGCGTGGCGAGCGGAGAGCTGCATCCCGAGGTCCAGACGTTCTCCGTAGTCGAGGGTCAGGGCGACCAGGCGCACGTCGCCGGCGAAGTCCGGGTTCGCGCCAGGCCGCGGCGCCACCTTCACGGCGACCGCGGCGCCGGCCAGCGGGTTGCCGGCCGGATCGCGCACGGTGCCGCGCACGCTGCTGCAGTCGAGATCGACGTCGCACTGGTTGTCGCCGAGCCGCAGCGACACGGCGACCGTGGTCGGCATCACGCGGCTCTTGTGCGTGACGCGCAGGCGATGCTCGCCGTCGGGAAGTTCCGCCAGCGAATAGGCGCCGTCGGTCCCGACCTTGGCGTCGCGCGCACTGCTCGCGCCGGTCATCTCGCCGAACACGTTGGCCGCGAACGCCTCGGGGCCGCCCTCGGCGCCGCCGGCGGGTCCTTCGACGAAGCCGATCCGCG
>DAINRN010000468.1:2819-3344 GCA_036741815.1 Acidobacteriota bacterium | reverse complement strand
CTCTCGGACCGGCCGGGGACCACGTCGGCCACCACCCCGCCCAGGAGGCCGCTGGACTTCAGCTCCACGTGGGAGTCCTTCGGGATGTCGTACTCGCCCTCGACCTCCAGGCGGATGGCCACGCCCTCGGGGGCCATGCGGAAGCGCTGCACCCGTCCGATGTTCACGCCCCGCATCTGCACGGGGTCGCCGCGGCGGATGCCGCCGGCGTTGGTGACGAAGGTGGTGACGATGTAGCGGCCGCGGAAGGTGGCGGCGTCGGTCATGACGAAAAGGACCCCGAAGGTGGCCAGGATCCCCACGATCACGAAGACGCCCACCCACATCTCCCGGTCGCGCTTGCGCTCCATGTCAGACCATCCCTTCGTGGCCGGCCTCGCTCTTGGCCGCGGCGGCGGCGAAGGCCGCCTCGCGGTCCACGAAGGCGCGGACGAGCGGCTCCTCGCTGCGGCGGAACTCTTCCGGGGTGCCCACGAAGCGCAGCTTCCCGCCCTCGAGCAGCGCGATCCGGTTGGATATGGTCAT
>DAINRN010000468.1:0-2809 GCA_036741815.1 Acidobacteriota bacterium | reverse complement strand
GTGGGTCACCACGATGGAGGTCGCGTGCATGCGCTCGGCGATGGCGCTGATCAGGCGGTCCACGGCCGCGGAGTTGATGGGGTCGAGGCCGGTGACCGGCTCGTCGTAGAGCAGTATCTCGGGCCGTCCCACGATGGCGCGGGCCAGCCCCACCCGCTTGCGCATGCCCCCGGACAGCTCGGCGGGCAGCTTGTTCAACACCGCCTCCGCGTCCAGGTTGACGTCCTCCAGCGCCTCCGACACCCGCCGCAGGACCTCCGCCCGGCCCAGCGACCGGATCTCCTGGTCCGAGAGCCCGAGGGAGACGTTCTCTAACACGTTCATGGAGTCGAAGAGCGCGGCGTACTGGAAGACGTAGCCCGCCTTGCGGCGGATGGCCTGGAGCTCGTCGGGGCTGGCCTCCACCACCGACTGCCCGTCCACCAGCACGTCGCCCTGGTCGGGCTCGATGAGGCGGATGGTGGTCTTGAGCAGGACGCTCTTGCCGGTGCCCGAAGGCCCCACGATGGAGAGGACCTCCCCGCTGGCCACGGTCAGGTCCACCCCGGTCAGGACGGGGACGTCGAAGGCCTTGTAGACGTCGCGATATTCGATCACCGCCATGGCGTCAGTTCAGGAAGAGCGGCGGGAAGAGGGCGTCGGAGACCAGGACCGCGATGATCATGAAGACCACGGAGGCGGTGGTGGAGCGGCCCACACCCTCCGCCCCCCCGCGGGTCAGCAGGCCCATGTGCACGGAGATCACCGGGATCACGAAGCCGAAGGCCAGGGCCTTCAGCAGCGAGTAGAGCAGGTCGTAGCTGTGCCAGAACAGGCGCGACCCGTAGAGGAAGGACTCGGGCCCCAGCCCCACCGTGGCCTGCGCCGAGATCATCCCCGCGAAGATGCCCACGCCGTTGGCGATGGCCACCAGGGCGGGCATCACCAGCATCCCGGCCAGGATGCGCGGCGCGGCCAGCACGGGCACGGGGTCCCGGCCCAGGGAGTACAGGGCGTCGATCTGTTCCGACACCTGCATGGTCCCGAGCTCGGCGGTGATGCGCGCGCCCACCCGCCCGATGACGACCACCGCAGTGAGCACGGGGCCCAGCTCCAGGACCACGCTCGAGGTCACCACGCTTCCCAGCACGTAGAGGGGAATGGACCCCGTGAACTGGTAGCCGCCCTGCTGCGAGGTCACGATGCCGGAGAGGATCGCCGTCACCATCACGAGGGGCAGGCTCTGCACGCCCATGGCGAACGCCTGGTTCACGAAATCGCGCAGGGCCACCTCGCCGCGCAACGTCTCGGTGACGGTGCGGGACGTGAGCAGCGCCATGCCGCCGGCATGGTGGAACACGGAGTCCCCCACGCGGCCTATGGCGCGGAGGATCCCCGCGAACGGCTCGAGCAGCCTGGGCATCGTCTCCCCTGTGAGACAGCGTCCGTGGACGGTGGCGCCGGAACGGGCGCGCCCGGGCGCGTCAGCACTTCATTACTTCATTAAATACTACGACATCAGCCGATGCGAGCCGCCGCGCCGCGCGCGCCCGCCGCGGCATGGCAGTTGCATCGTCACGGGCAGGACGGATGGAGGACGCGATGAGCCGGAATGGACGCGATTTCCTGGCGGGCTTCCAGCAGGCAGCGGTGCTGACCCGGACGGTGATGGCGAAGCCCCCGGCCTACACCACGGCCGCGGCCTACCTCGAGGACGTGGCGCATCTGCACGCCGACTCCGACGACCTGACGCGCCGCGGCCTGGCCGTGGGCTGCCTCTCCGCGCTGGGCCGCTCGCGCTAGCGCCGCGCTACAATCCGTCCCGTGTCCGAGACCCCGAGCCGTCCCGTGCCCACCAACAGCCCGAGCCTTCAGGACCGCTACGCGCCGCGCAACCGCTGCTTCGGGTGCGGCCCCGCCAACGACAAGGGCCTGCGCATCAAGAGCCGTGTGGCGGCAGGCGGAGAAGTGGTGGCGGAGTGGACGCCCGAGCCGCACCACGAGGCCTTCACGGGGATGATCAACGGCGGGATCATCGGCACCCTGCTCGACTGCCACAGCAACTGGACGGCCGCGTCCCACTTCATGACCCGCGACGGCCTGGAGTCGCCGCCCTGCACGGTGACCGCGGAGTTCCACGTCAAGCTCCGCAAGCCAACCCCGTCGGACCGCCCCGTGACCCTGCGCGCGCGCGTGGTGGAGTCCACCGCGGACCGGGCCACGGTCGAGGCCACGATCGAGTCCGGCGGCCAGACCACCGCCACGTGCCGCGGCGTTTTCGTCGCGGTGAAGGAGGGACACCCCGCCTACAACCGGTGGTGAAGGTTCGCCCGCTGGTGCCGAACGTTCGCCCGCGGGGACCCGCCGGCCCACCGCCGCGGAGCTACCACCCCACCGGCTTGCCCGCGTTCTGCTGGTCGAGCCAGGCCTTGAGCGGCGCGAAGTAGTCCATGATGGCCGTGGCGTCCATCTGCCGCTGGCCGGTCAAGGCCTCGAGCGCGTCGGGCCACGGCCGGCTCAGCCCCATCTCCAGCATCGTGTTCAGCCGCCGTCCGGCCTCCTTGTCCTCGTAGATCGAGCAGCGGTTCAGCGGGACGCCCGGCGTCTTGCACAGCCCGCGGTGGAACTGGAACTGGAGGAGGCGGGCCAGGAAGTAGCGCGTGTAGGGCACGTTCGCGGGCACGTGGTACTTGGCGCCGGGGTCGAAGTCCGCCTCGCTGCGGGCCACGGGCGCGGCCAGGCCCTGGTACTTCTCGCGCAGCTTCCACCACTCGGCGTTGTAGTTGGCGGGGGTGATCTCGCCGGAGAAGACCTTCCAGCGCCACTGGTC
>DAINRN010000467.1:0-3348 GCA_036741815.1 Acidobacteriota bacterium | reverse complement strand
CCGAGGCGACGTAGAGGGTATTGAATGTCGCCTCGCGCGTGTCCATCACGACGAAGTTCTCGCCGCTCTCGGGGAGGACGGCCACCGGATCGAGACCGCCGCTCTGCTGGGCGAGCGTGTCCAGGAAGGAGAGCCATTGCTCGGCCGGCGCCTCGGCCAGGGCCTTCGCCGCGAAGCGCTCGCGGACCAACGCCGCCCGCGCCGCGTGATCCTGCTCGAGGCTCGACAGGACCGCGCGGGCCTGGCGTCCGGCCCGCGTGTCGGGAATTGGCACGGCGGCGCCCGCGAAAGCGGACGCGGCGACCGCGGCCAGGACGCAGGCGATCAAGGCGAAGGCGCTTGCCAGCGTCCGGGTATCGTCCGGCGGCACGAGGGGCAGACGCCGTCCGGGATGCGGTTAGCGAGGACGCGGAAGCCGCGCCGCTCGACGAGGAGGGCCCCGCAGCCCGGGCAGTAGGTGTTCTCCCAGTTGCGCACCTGGCCCGGGATGTTGCCGGCGTAGACGAAGCGCAGGCCCTCCGCTCGTCCGATCTCCGCGGCGCGTAGCAGCGTCGCCACCGTGGTGTTGTCCGGGCCCGTCATCTTGTAGTCCTTGTGGAACGCGGTCACGTGCCACGGGATGTCGGGCGAGACCGAGACCAGGTACCGGGCTATGTCCCGCAGCTCCTCGTCGCTGTCGTTGAATCCCGGCACGGTGAGGGTCACGATCTCCACCCAGAAGCCCCGCTCGTGGAGGGCGCGGATCGTCCAGAGCACGCGCTCCAGCGTCCCGCCCAGCTCGCGGTAGTGGCGGTCGCGGAAGCTCTTCAGGTCCACCTTGTAGAGCGAGACCCACGGCTGGATGTAATCGAGGACCTCCGGCGTCCCGTTCCCGTTCGAGACGTAGGAGCAGACGAGCCCGGCCGCCCTGGCCTCGCGGAAGACGCTCACCGCCCATTCGCTGGTGATGAGGGGCTCGTTGTAGGTGGAGGTGATGATGCGCGCGCCGTGCTCGTGGGCGAGGCGCACCAGGTCCTTCGGCGTGATCTCCTCCGGCGGGGCCACCGCCCGGGGATCGCGCAGGGCCTGGGACGTGATCCAGTTCTGGCAGTTGTGGACGGCCGCGCCCTCCACCAGGTAGGTCTGGTCCTCCTCCACCTCGATGTTGTAGACGGGGCCCGCGTACGGCACCACGCGCGTGTCCTCGATCCTGCGCTTGCGGAAGCTCCCGGCGGAGGTCGGCTCCAGGAGGTCGAACTCCGGCGTCACGCCCGAGGCGGGCATGAAGAAGGACGGCGGCCGCACGCCCCGGGCCGCGCGCGCCGTCACCAGGAACTCGTGCTCGGGCGTGGACCGGATCTCGGCCCCGCCGCTGAGCTTCAGGGCCATGACCGGCCCGCGGTACTCGTGGCGGAACACGCCGCGCACGGCCCGCGCGCGGCCGCGGTGGGTGAGGACCTCCACGCTCGGGCGCAGGGCCACCGCGTCGGTCGCCGTCTCCACGACCGTCTCCGCTGCCTTGAACAGGGAATCGAGCGTTCGCGGGCCGTTCGTGGTGGCCACGGCGGTGCCGGGCAGGAAGCAGTACCCGCAGTGGTAATCGCATCCGAGCATGCCGAAGGACAGCGCCCGGGCGCCGGGGAGGGCGTGGAAGAACGGCTTCTTCTCCACGGGGTCGACCTGCAGCGCGCCCACGTACCCGTGCGGAACGCGAAGCACGCCCGCGTCGTTGAAGCGGACCTTGCAGATCCCCTCGTGGCCGGGAGGGATCAGGCAGCGGTGGCCGCAGGCGAAGCAGCGGACGCGACCCTGGGGCAGCTTCTCGTAAAGCTCGCCCTCGCGGGTGTGGCGGGCGAGCAGTTCGGCGAGGGGGGACGGCGCGGCAGCGGGCATGGTCCGCACCTCGGATTATAGCCGCCGGTGAATCGGCTTGACGCCGCCGCCGCCCTCAGGCGAAGATAACACGAAGCTGAGATGAACCGCCCCGGCGTCGCCGCTCCGAGCCTGGTCCCCCTGATGGGGCGCGAGGTGGTGCGCGAGCAGGGCGGGGTGAAGTACCGCACGCTCCAGGCGCGGTCGCTCCTCAACCGCTGCGATTCCCCGCGCATGCCCTTCCACTGGACCGTGAACCCCTACCGCGGCTGCGCGATGGGATGCCGCTACTGCTACGCCACCTACACGCACGAGTTCATGGGCATCGCCACGCCCGAGGAGTTCCACTCCACCGTCTACGTGAAGCAGGGTCACGAGGCGCGCACGGCGGCCGACCTGGCCCGCCTGGTGCGCAAGCGCGAGAGGATCGCCCTGGGCACGGCCACCGATCCCTACCAGCCCGGCGAGGCGGAGGCGAAGGTCACGCGCGGCTTCCTGCAGGCCGTGGCCCAGCACCGGGGCGCGCGGCTCGGGATCACCACCAAGGGCGCCCTCGTGCTGCGCGACCTGGACCTGCTCCGGCGCATCAACGAGCGCTCCGAGCTGTCGGTGCACGTCTCCCTGAACTCCCCGCACGCCGACCTGCTCCGCCGCATCGAGCCTTTGGCGCCGCCGCCGGAGGTCCGCGTCGAGGTCATGCGCCGCCTGGTCGAGGCCGGGATCGAGGTGTGGCTGGGGCTGGCCCCGGTGCTGCCCGCCATCACGGACGCGGAAAGGGACGTGGACGAGCTGCTGCGGCGCGTGGCCGCGGCGGGCGTGCGCCACCTGTTCTCGCAAGTGCTCTTCCTCCGGTCGCCCACGCGGGAGAAGTACCTGCGATGGCTGGAGTCCGAGTTCCCGCAGTACCTCGAGGCCTACCGCAACGCCTACCAGGGACGCGTCTATCTCGGCGGCCGCTACCGGGACCGGATCCGCGGGATGATCGCCCGCCTGAAGGCGAAGCACGGCTTCGTCGACGGATCCGAGGGCGAAGACGAAGGCCCGCCGAGGCCCGCCGAACAGCTCCCCCTCTGGTAAGCTGGCCTCCTCCGAGGAGGTCACCCGTGAGCGGCATCCGCATCGAGAAGAACGGCCCCCTGACCGTCCTCCGCCTGGACAAGCCGCGCGGGAACGCCATCGACGAGGCGCTCGTGGACGAGCTCACCGCCGCCACCGCCGCGCTCGAGGCGGACGCGTCCGTGCGCGGCGTGCTGCTGGCCTCCTCCCATCCCAAGCTCTTCTGCCCGGGCCTCGACCTCGTCGGCCTGCTCGAGTACGACCGGCCCTCCATGCAGCGCTTCATGGGAAAGTTCGCCGGCCTGGTATGGCAGCTCTACGGCCTGCGCAAGCCGGTGGTGGCGGGCATCGGCGGCCACGCCATCGCGGGCGGCTGCATCCTGGCCCTGACCGCCGACCACCGCGTCCTGGCCCGTGGCGGTGTGCAGATCGGCCTGAACG
>DAINRN010000466.1:0-3353 GCA_036741815.1 Acidobacteriota bacterium | reverse complement strand
CGGCCACGCCCGAGGCACATGTGTTGAGCATGGCCAGGAGCGCGGCCAGGCCCTGGAACGACGCGCCGTACCCGATGCTCGTGGGTACGGCGATCACGGGGGCCTCGACCAGGCCCCCTACAACCGAGGGCAAGGCCCCCTCCATGCCCGCCGCCACCACCACCACGTCGGCCTCCCGGACCAGGGCGGTCTTGTCGAGGAGGCGGTGCAGGCCGGCCACGCCTACGTCGTAGATGCGGTCCACGCCCGCCCCGTAGAACTCGGCGGTCACGGCCGCCTCTTCCGCCACCGGCACGTCGGCGGTGCCCGCGCACAGGACCGCGACGCGTCCCGGCAGCGGGTCCGGCGCAGTCGGCGTGAGGGTCACGCACCGCGCCGCCTCGTGATGGCGGGCGGCGGGAAAGCGCCCGGCGATCAGGCGATGGACCTCGCCGGTCGTGCGGGTCACGAGCACGTTCTGGCCATGGTCGGCCAGGCTCTTGACGATGGCCGCCACCTGCTCGTTCGTCTTGCCCGCGCCGAAGACCACCTCGGGAAAGCCGCGCCGCAGGGCGCGGTGGTGGTCGGGCCGCGCGAAGCCCAGGTCCTCGTAGGGAAGGGTGCGCAGGCGCTCCGCCGCGGCGTCGAGGCTGAGGCTCCCGTCGCGCACCGCCCGCAGCAGGCCGTCCAGTTCCTTGGGATCCATGTCCGCCCCGGGTCGACTTGCCCGACCGACGGGATGACTATAAAATTTGTAACAGAGAGTCACAAGTGTCTCCGCGCGCGCGGAGACGGGGCGGCCAAGGCGCCCGGATGGCTGCCGCGCACCGGGGTTGGAGGGAGAGCCCGGCCGGGCGATTCCCAGACGAGGTGACGGCAGCGCCGGCGTGACCGCGCCGCAAGGCGCCGTAGCGTCGCGCCGTCGGCGACGCTGGAGGAGGTTTCGTCTTCCGACCATGAGCCCACTCGAGATCGCGATCCTAGGCCTCTACTTCCTGACGCTGGTGATCCTGGCGGTGTTCGGCCTGCATCGCTACATCATGGTCTGGCTCTACTACCGGCACCGGGACCGGCGCGCGCTGCCCTTGCCGCTGCCGGACCGTCTGCCCCGCGTGACCGTCCAGCTGCCCCTATACAACGAGATGTACGTGGTGGACCGGCTGCTGGACTCGGTGTGCCGCATCCGCTACCCGCGCGAGCTGCTGGAGATCCAGATCCTCGACGACTCCACCGACGACACCATCGCCATCGTCCAGGCCGCGGCCGACCGCTACCGCGCCCTGGGCTTCGACATCCAGTACATCCATCGCGACGACCGCCGCGGGTACAAGGCGGGCGCGCTGGAGGAGGGGCTGAAGGTCGCCAAGGGCGAGTTCATCCTGATCTTCGACGCCGACTTCGTGGCCCCGCCCGATATCCTGGAGAAGACGCTGGGGCATTTCGCCGACCCGAAGGTGGGGATGGTGCAGGGGCGCTGGGGGCACATCAACCGGGACTACTCCATGCTCACCCAGGTGCAGTCCATCCTGCTCGACGGCCATTTCATCCTGGAGCACGGCGGGCGCAACCGCTCCGGCCGGTTCTTCAACTTCAACGGCACGGCCGGGGTCTGGCGGCGCGAGGCCATCGTGGACGGCGGGGGGTGGCAGCACGACACGCTGACCGAGGACCTGGACCTGTCCTACCGCACCCAGATGAAGGGCTGGCGCTTCGTCTACCTGCAGGACGTGGTGGCCCCCGCCGAGATCCCCGTGGAGATGAACTCCTTCAAGGGCCAGCAGTTCCGCTGGGCCAAGGGGTCCGTGCAGACCTGCCTGAAGCTCCTGCCCCGCATCCTGGCGTCCAAGCTGCCCGCGGCCGTGAAGACCGAGGCCGCCTTCCACCTCGGCGCCAACTTCGCCTACCCCCTGATGCTGCTGCTGGCGGTGCTCATGTTCCCCGCCATGGTCATCCGCTACAACATGGGCTGGTACGAGATGATGATCGTGGACGTGCCCCTCTTCCTGGGCGCGACCATGAGCGTCTGCTCGTTCTACGTGATGAGCCAGCGCGAGGTCTTCGGCGAGAACTGGAAGAGCCGCCTGCGCTACCTGCCCGCGGTGCTCGCGGTCGGGATCGGCCTCACCGTGAGCAACGCCAAGGGGGTGATCGAGGCCATCTTCGGCATCGAGTCCGAGTTCACGCGCACCCCCAAGTACGGGGTGGAGGGCTCGGGCGACGACTGGAGGCAGAAGCGCTACCGCGGCAACGTCACCCTGCTGCCCTTCGTGGAGCTGCTGCTGGGTATCTACTTCACGACCATGATGTACTACGCCGCCCTCAACGGCATCTACGGGACGCTCCCCTTCATCGTGCTCTTCCAGGCCGGCTTCCTCCACGCCTCCGCGATGTCGCTGTTCCAGAACCTGGGCAAGCTCGACATCGTCCGGGAGCAGGAGGCGTAAGATCGGCCCGTAACGGGCCGCACTCTTGGACATCCGCCAGAAGACGGTCCTGATCCTCGGGGGGTACGGCCTGGTCGGCCAGGCCGTGGCCCGCCGCCTCGTCCGCCAGCAGCCGCGGCGCATGATCCTGCTTTCCCTGCGGCGCGAGGAGGCGGAAGAGGCCGTGGCCGCCCTCGCCCCCGAGGCCGCGGGCGTCGCCCTGGAGGCGGCCTGGGGCGACGTCTTCACCTTCACGGACGTCAAGGACCGGCCGCGGCGGGAAGCCTTCGCGGACCCCGCGCACCGCGCGCGGCTCATCGAGAGCCTGCTCGACCCGCTCTCCGAGGGCGCGGCCGCGCAGTACTACCTGCACCAGCTCGTCAGCTCCTCCCGCCCCGACATCATCGTGGACTGCGTCAACACCGCCACCGGCATCGCCTACCAGGACATCTACAAGACGAGCCGGCAGGCCTGGCAGGCGCTGCGCGAGGGGACCGACCTGCGGGAGAGCCTGGAGACGCTTCTGGTCACCGACTACGTCCCGCAGCTCATCCGCCACGTCCAGGTGCTCTACCTCGCCATGCTGAAGGCGGGCACCGGCGCCTACGTGAAGATCGGCACGTCGGGGACCGGGGGGATGGGCCTCAACATCCCGTACACGCACTCCGAGGAGCGGCCGTCGCGGCTCGTACTCTCCAAGAGCGCCCTGGCCGGGGCGCACTCGCTGCTGCTCTTCCTCATGGCGCGCACGCCGGGCGGCCCCATCATCAAGGAGATCAAGCCCGCGGCGGCCATCGCCTGGAAACGGATCGGCTTCGGCGAGATCCTGCGCGGCGGCCAGCGCGTGTTGCGCCACGACGTGGCCCTGGCCGACGCCGAGCCGCTCGTCCCCGGCCGCGCCTTCCGGCCCCTGGACCCGGCGCGGGGCAAGCCCACGGGGGAGAGCCTGAA
>DAINRN010000465.1:0-3359 GCA_036741815.1 Acidobacteriota bacterium | reverse complement strand
CCGCCCAAGCTCGCGGCCCTGGCCATGAGCTGCAGGCCGTCGTAGAAGCGCTCCGCCGCCGGCAGTCCGCCCGCGAGGACGACGGAGACCATCCCGCCGAAGCCCGACATCTGGAGGCGCGCCACATCGTTTCCGGGGTGGGAGGACAGGCCAGGGTAGAGCACGGCCTTGACCTTCGGATGCTCCTGCAGGTGCAGGGCCAGGGCCATCGCGTTCTCGCACTGGCGGTGGACGCGCAGGTGCAGGGTCTTGAGGCCGCGCAGGGCCAGGAACGCGGGGTGCGGATCCATGCAGGCGCCCATCACCTTCAGCAGGCTCCGCGCCCTCTCGACGCGCTCCTTGCTGCCCACGAGCGCGCCGCCGATGAGGTCGCTGTGGCCCGACAGCGCCTTGGTCAGGCTGTGCATCACGAGGTCGGCGCCCAGGCAGATCGGCTTCTGCAGGATCGGGGTGGCGAAGGTGTTGTCCACCATGACCGCGATGCCCTTGTCGTGGGCGGCGGCGGTAATGGTCCGCAGGTCGAGGACCTCGACCGACGGGTTGGTGGGGCTCTCGAGGAGGAGCAGCCGGCTGCGGTCGCCGGCCACGATGTCCAGGCGGAGCAGGTCGGCCGTGGGGACGATCCTCGACTTGATCCCGAGGTTCGGCAGCACGTCGCGCACGAAGCGGGTGACGCCGCCGTAGAGAGAGGCGCTGGCGAGGACCTCGTCCCCCGCCTTGACGGTGGAGAGGATCCCCGTGGTGGACGCCGCCATCCCCGAGGCGAAGACCACCGCGGCCTCGGCCTCCTCGAGGGCGGCCAGGCGGGACTCCAGCTCGCGCAGGGTGGGGTTCTCGTAGCGCGTGTAGAGGTACAGGTCCTCGCCGCCCTCGAGGTAAAGGTGCATCTCCGCCGAGGACTCGAAGACGAAGGTCGCGGACTGGACGATGGGGGTGGTGAGCGGGCCGCGCCTCGTGGGCTTGTTACCGTGGACGGCCCGTGTCCCCATCCCCCGCTTGCTCATCTACAGCTCGATCGTCTGGGCCCGTTCCTCGCGGGCCTGCTCCTCGCGTTTGCGCGGCTCGGGCGCCGCGCCCACAACCGGCTCCACGAACATCCGGTAGGCGTCGCGATAGCCGAGGTCGATCAGGTCGGCCGGGGTGGCCTGGGCCTCGGTGGCGGGGTCCTGCGCGCCCTCCAGCTCCAGGGGGCCGAAGGGCCGCCGCTCGGGCCGCACGACGTAGAGGGCGAAGTCGCGGTAGACGCGCCCGGTGGCGGGGTCCTGCCAGGCCGATCTCCCGCCCTCGATGCCGTGGCCGAGGGTCGCGACCATCCGGTTGATGCGCTCCGCGGCCTTCACGTCCGCCTCCACCGCCTGCCGCTCCAGCGTGGACAGCAGCGCGTCGGCCACCGCGCGCGGCCCTCGCCTGCGGGCGGAGGGCGTGGGGTTCACCGGAGCCGCGGACACCACGATGACCTGCTCCGCTCCCGCGGCCAGGGCCTCGGAGATGCCGCTGCCCGCGGCCACGGCGGCGTCGGTCAGCCGGTGCACCTCGCCGGCGTGGATGCCGCCCTTGGGAAAGGCCACGCGCTGGACCGGCGCCACCATCGGGGGCAGGACGCCGGTGAGCACGGCGTCCAGGAAGAGCTCGTCGTATCCGTCGGCGCGTAGGTCCACCGCGCCCGGGATCCCGGGCAGCCGCGACCGCGCGCCGCGGGTGCGGGTGGCGGCGAACGCGTCGCGGTAGCCGTCCTGCAGGATGACGAACGGGAGCACCGCGCCCGTCTCCAGGTCGGCGGTGCGCAGGATCAGCTCGCGGAACCCCGGCTGTCCCAGGTTCTCCGCCACGAGCGCGACGTAGCGCCGGCCCAGCTCCGCGTCCGAGGGCGGATGCGCCGAGCTGGCGGACCCGCGCGAGATCTCCCAGAGGCCGCGGGCCAGCCGCTGGCGGGCGCGGCGCACGTCCAGCAGGCTCTCCAGCGATTCCGCGAAGCGCCGGGGCCCGCGCACGTACGTCCCCCCGACGTAGAGGATGGCGAGCACGGAGAGGACGAAGATGGGCACCGACAGCGCCGCGAGATACGGGATCCGCATGGCGGTCGGCACCGCCGCCACGAACCCGACGAGGCGCTCGGACAGGCCCGGGGCGGCCAGGTCGGCCACGAGCACGAGCGGCACGAGCAGGCCCGCGAGCAGGGCGAGCGCCAGAGGCAAGAGGAAGACGCCGAACGAGACGCCCAGCAGGAGGAGCCCCAGGCGCAGCGGCGACTTCAGCCGGTAGAACGACTGCCAGGTCGCGTCGTGCCAGAACCCGCCCGCCTCGTAGAGGCGCGGGCCGCCCGCCGCCGCGCCGTAGGCGGCGGCCACCGCCCCCGCGCCCGAGCCCACGATGAGGTCGATCTTCACGCCGCTCTCGTCGAGGGCCTTCAGGGCGCCGGCGTGGTAGGCCCCCGACGTCCCGCTCCCCGCGAGCACGACCGCGGTGCGGTGTTTGGGGGAGTATTCAGTCACGCGACGCTCGTCTCACACGGCGCTCGTAGCGAGTGCGCGCCGGACGAGCGCCGTGCTGTTTTCGTCCCCCTCCAGCACGACATACCGTCCCGCGCGTCGTGGCGTATAGAGCCAAGCTGCCAACCAGTCTCTATCATGACCGGACCCATCATCCCCGGTCCAGTTCAATCCCTCGACCCCGCCTTCGATATCTTCCTCCGTCACCGTCACGGCGTGCTGTTCCAGCACCTGACCCGAGACGATCGGATAGATCTCCACCCCATCCTGTCCTTCCTCCACGATCACCGCCCGGCTCTCCGCCGCCGCGACCCAGTCCGGGATCCAGCTCCGCGACTCCTCGGGTCGCGCCGGCGGCCTCGCCAGGAACCGATGGGCCTCCCCCGCCAGCCCGCGGTATCCCTCCTCGCTGACCCGCGAGAGGCACGGCGCCGCACAGCTCCTGACCTGGGCGTAGACGCAGCCCAGGCCGAGGGCCAGGTCGGGCGCGGGCTCGAAGACGAAGTCGCACGGCCGCAGGGGGAACAGCTTGTGGATCGCCGCCACGGCACGGGCCGCCGCGGGCCGGTTGCGGAAGGGACCGAACAGGCCGGCCGGGTCTGCCCCCATCGCGCGGACGGTGAGCCGCGGGAAGCGCTCCGACGGGTCGAGGTGCAGCCAGGCGGCCGGCTTCAGGTCCCGGCGCGCGGACGGGGCGACGGTGCGGGCCATCACGCGCTCGAAGACCAGGCGCTGCTGGAAGCCGGAGGTCGTGACCGTGACCTGCATCGCGCGGGCCACGGGGCGCAGGTCCGTGGGCGGCCGCGCGCCCGCTCGCCGCGGCCGGCCCTGGCCCAGGTGCGAGGCCGCCCACCGGCGCAGGTGGGCGGG
>DAINRN010000464.1:0-3381 GCA_036741815.1 Acidobacteriota bacterium | reverse complement strand
GGCAACGCCCGGTAGGCCGCGCGCAGGAAGGGATCGACGCTCGTCTCGCGGGCGGTCACCTGCAGGGAGGCCGCGTGGGGCGCGGAGGCGCCCACGCTCCCCCGCAGCGCGAGATCCACGCGGGGCGAGCGGCACTGGGCCTCGACGGACACGGTACCGTCCCCGGCGCCGAGCAGGTCCGCCTGGAGCGCCCCCACGCCCTCGTCGCCCAGGAACAGGCGCGGCGAGGTCACGCGCGCCCGAAGCTGCGGCCGCGCAAGGGGCCCTTGCAGGGTGGCCGTCCCGGAGACGCGCCCGCCCCACGCCACCCCCGCCACGGGAGGAACCAGCTCGGCCACGTCCATGTCCGCCGCGGTGGCGGTGCCGTCGTAGACGTCGTCGGCGGTGACGGTGCCGCGGAAGCTCACGGTGCCGCCCCCCACGGCCGCGTACCCCTGGCGGACCTCGGTCGTTGAACCGCGCAGGAGCGCGTCGACCTCGAGGTCCCCATAGGTCACGCCGTGATAGCGGCCCGAAGCGCTCGCGATGCGGACGGGGCCCTGGGGCGAGCTGCGCCGGCCGGAGACGGTGGCCTCGCCCGAGAGCAGGCCCTCGAGGGGCACCTCCCACTCGAGGGCCTTGATGAAGTCGGCGGCGGGCCAGCCGGAGAAGCGGACGCGCACGTCGAGGGCGTCGCGCTCGCCGTGCTCGCCCGTCTCCATCTCTCCTTCGAGCCGCATCTCGCCCCCCTCCCGCCGCAGCACGAGGGAGTCGGACCGCACCTTGCGGGGATCGGCCGCGCCGATCCATTCCGTGTGTCCCCAATGGACGCCGAGGTACTCGACGTCCGGGCCGGAGAAGCGGCCCTCGAAGACGGGGGACCCGAGGGTGCCCCGCCACCGGCCGAGGAAGGTCCCGGTTCCCGAGAAGCCCAGGACCTGCGCCTTCGGGTTGCCCAGCGCCTGCCGCAGGCGCTGGGCCAGGACGTCGGACGAGGCGAGGTCGGAGCTCTCGGCGTCCACCGCGAGGTCTGCGTGGGAGTCGCGGCCGATCCGGCCCCGAAACCGCGCCCGCGTCACGGGGCCCCGGAACTCGGCCGCCTCCAGGAACTGCACGCCGTCCTCCGCGCGCCACTCCAGGCGCCCGGACGCCGGGGTGCGCCCGTCCGCGCGCGCCTCGAGGGTGAGGCTCATCCGCCCCGAGAGGTCGCGGATGCGGCCGCGGGGCCATCGGATCCGGATCTCGCCGCTGGCGGAGGAGCCGATGCCCGCGGCGCCGATGTCGAAGACCTTCCGCGAGAGGCCCTCGGCGTCCACCCCGCGCAGCACCGCGGCCAGGCGGGCCACGCCCGCGCCCGGCGGCACCTCGATGTCCAGGACGGCGCTGCCCCCGAAGGCCTGCACCTCGAACCGCCGCAGGTGGGCGCCCTCGGAGTCCCACGCCACGTCGCCCGCGTAACGCGGCACGGGCACGCCGTCGAACGTCCCGTCCGTCCCCTGCAGGCGTCCCTTGAGGCGCAGCCGCGAGCCGTCCACCGTCGCGGTGCCGTCGTAGCGGGCGCGGCCGCGCAGACCGAAGCCCGTGCGCATCACGTGGGCGTCGAGCATGGCCAGGTCGACCGCTCCGCCCACGAGCAGCTGTCCCTGCGGGCGCGCGGCCAGCTGGATCTGCCCGCGGTACTGGATGTCGGTGTCGGGGGCGCGCAGCCGTCCCGACTCCACGGTGAGGCGGGGGCCCTCGAGGACCAGGTCCACGTCCGTGCCCACCGGGAAGGCGGGCGCCGCGCCGAAGCGGGCCGTGCCCATGCCGAAGGAGAAGGTGCCCGCCAGCACCCCGGGCCGGCGCGAGGCGAGGCGGCCGCGGAAGCGCGGCAGCTCCAGGTCCAGCGGCACGCGCTCGTGGTTCAGGATGAACTCGCCCCGCTCGACGGAAAGCCGCTCGATCCGCGCGTCCGCCCCGCCCTCGCCGCTGGTGGCCATGGCGGGAATGTCGTCGCCGCCCTGCTCGAAGGCGTTGACGCGGACGCGGGGGCGCTCGATGCGCAAGCGCGAGAGCACGACCTTGCGGTCCCAGAAGCTCTGGGGCACCTCGGGGTCGAGGGGAGGCCGGCTGAAGGCGGCCACGACGCGCGGCACCTCGAGGAAGGGCGGGGCCTGCGGCGTCGCGCCCGCGACGCGGAGGTCGAGGATCTCCACCTCCAGGGGGAAGAGGTGATAGCGCACCTGGCCCACGGTGACGGGGCGGTGGAAGAAGGCCTGGAGCCGCGCGGAGAGCACGCCCGCCGACCAGAGCGGGAAGCGGGCCAGGAAGAGGCCGACCAGGGCCAGCACGAGGGCCAGGACGAAGAGGCGTGTTCTCTGTCTGGCCCTCACTCCACCACGACCAGCAGGGCCGCCGTCTCGACCGCCTGTCCCTCGCGCACGAGCAGCTCCGCCACCCGCCCCGCGCGGGGAGAGCGGAGCTCGTTCTCCATCTTCATGGCTTCCATGACCAGCAGAGCCTCGCCGGCCTCCACCTGCTGGCCCGGCTGGACCAGCACCCGCACCAGGCGGCCCGGCATGGGAGCCAGTATCCGCGCCGGCCCCCCTTCCGCCTTGCGGACAGAGGCCAGGGCGGCCTGTGACGCGCCGCGAAGCTCGACGGTGAGGACGTCCTCGGCCAGTACGACGTTGTAGCCGTCGGGCCGCCTCTCCAGGCCGGCCTCGTAGCTCTTGCCTCCTATGAGGAGGCTCACGAAGTGCGCCCCCGTCTCCTGGTGGTCCACCTCCAGTGGACGCCCGTCGAGGGTCACCAGGTACCTGCCGTCCTGCGGGCGCACCTCTACGCGGATCGTGCGCCCGTCAACGGTGGCGTCGAAGAGCATGACGGACGCACCCGGCCTAGAAAGGACCCTCGGGACGGCGCCAGTCGCGCCGTTGCCATCCCGAAGCCGCGGGCGCCGCGTCGCCCGCGCCTCGGGCCCGGAGCCGATCACGGTAGGCGCGGATGGCCGCCGCCGCCACCGCCACCTCCCAGGGGCGCTCGCGCTCGCGGTCGGCCTGCGCGAACACCTTCTCCACGAAGCCGGTGTCGAAGTCTCCCGCCTCGAAGGACGGGTGGTGCAGGACGCGGTCCAGGAAGGGCAGGGTGGTCTTGAGGCCCAGGATCTTGTACTCCGCGAGCGCACGCCGCATGCGCAGGATCGCGTCGCCGCGGTTGAAGCCGTAGGCCACGAGCTTGGAGAGCAGCGAGTCGTAGTGGACCCCGACCTCGTACCCCTCGTAGATGCCGGAGTCGTCGCGAATGCCGGGGCCGCCCGGCACAATCAAGGCCACCACCCGCCCGGGGCTGGGGAGAAAGCCGTGGTCGGGGTCCTCCGCGTAGACGCGGCACTCGATGGCGTGCCCGGTGAGACGCAGGTCG
>DAINRN010000463.1:3038-3388 GCA_036741815.1 Acidobacteriota bacterium | reverse complement strand
GGGGCGTTTGGCTTGAGCTCGACGTCCACGCGGGTCCGCTTGCCGGCTTGCACGGCCACCGTCCCCTCCCACGGCTCGTGCCCGTCTTTCTCGATCTGGACGTCGTGGCTTCCCGGCTTGAGCTTCCAGCGCATGAGCGGGGTGTATCCCACCGCGGCGCCGTCCACGGTGACGACGGCGCCGAAGGGAACGGACCGGATGTCGGCCAGACCGGTGGCGGGGGCGACGCGCGAGAGGGGCAGGGTCAGATCCGCGCGCGGCGCGGCCGCGGTCAGGGTCACGCCCTCGGCACGGGGCTCGTAGCCCTTGAGCTCGACCTTCACGGCGTGGCTGCCCAGGCCGAGGCCCGG
>DAINRN010000463.1:0-3028 GCA_036741815.1 Acidobacteriota bacterium | reverse complement strand
ATCCGCCAGCACGCCGGAGAAGGAATAGGCCACGACGGCACCCAGGCCGAGCGCTCCGAACGCCATGACGGCGCCTTCCCGCAGCACCGAAGCCAGCACCTGTCCCTGGCGCGCGCCCAGCGCCAGAGACTCCACGCGCCCAGGCCCGGCACGTCGATCGGGGTGACCCCGCGCGGCTGCCCGTCGATGCTCACGGCGGCGCCCGCGGGCTGGCTGGAGACGTGGACCGTGCCCGTCGCGGCCGCCGCCGGCGGGGCGACGGGCGGCGCGGGCGCGGGAGCCTCGGTCGCGGGGGCGGAGACCTGCGCCGGGGTCGTGGGCGCGGACAGCCGGCGATACAGCGCCCCCAGCCCCAGGCCCACGGCCAGGAACGTCACCACGCCGGCCGCAGCCAGGATCAGGTTCGCGGAGACGCGGGGCGCCGCCTTGCGCGCCGGCGCGGGCGCGGGCGCCGGTGCCGGAGCCGCCGCCGGGATCGGCGGCGGAACCGCCGCTTTCCGCGTTGCCGCGCTCGCGAGCGCGCTCGCCGCCACCGCGGCGGCGGCCACCGACGCGGGGACCTTCTGCGTGACGTCCGGGATCGGGATCGGCGCCTTGACGGTGGGTGCCGGAGGCACCGCCTTGAACGTGGCGTCGGTCGGGAAGCTCCGCGCCGGGGTCGAGCCCATCACGACCGTCGCGCCCGTTATCGGCATGGGCGAGTTGAAGACGACGGTGGCCGGGAGTGGCTCCGGTTCCGTAGCGCCCGGCGGAACGGTGTCGTTCGGAGCGGCGTCGGGCGGCGCGGGCAGCACCCCCGATGCAAGGGGAGGGATCGCTGGAAATGAGGCGGTGCTCTCGTCCGGGCGGTGCGTGCGTGCGGGACGCGGCACCGCGGCCATGGTCGGCGCCGCCGCGGCCTGGGCCCCCAGCCCCGCCTGCGCGGCCTCGCCCACCACGTCCTCGGCGATCCCGCCGAACCACGCGCCGAGGCAGTACTCGAGGTCCTGGACGAAATCCGTGGCCGTCTGATACCGGTCGTCCGGCTTCTTGGCCAGCACCCTGCCGAAGACCTCGTGCCACTTCTGCGGCACCAGGCCGTTCATCTCCAGGTTGGCGGGCTCGACGGGGTCCACGTGGACGAGCTTGTAGAGGATCGAGGTGACGTTCGTGCCCGGGAACGGCTGCTCGCCCGAGAGCATCTCGAAGGCGCACACCCCGAGCGAGAAGATGTCGCTGCGCCCGTCGAGCTTGTCGCCCATGGCCTGCTCGGGCGACATGTACGACGGCGTGCCCAGGAGCGTCCCCGAGTGGGTGATCTCCGCATCGACGAGCTTGGCGATGCCGAAGTCCGTGACCTTGACCCGCTCGGCCTCGTAGAGGATCAGGTTGCTGGGCTTGATGTCGCGATGGATGACGCCCTTGCTGTGGGCGTAGTCCACGGCCGATGCGATCTGGCTGATGAGGCCGATCACCTTCTCCGGCGGGAACCGCACCCCGCGCTCCAGGATCGCGGACAGAGTCTCCCCTTCCACGAACTCCATGGCCAGATAGGGCACTCCCCCTTCCTCGCCGATGTCGAAAAGGGTGACGATGTTGGGATGGGACAGCGTCCCCGAGATCCGGGCCTCGTGGTAGAAGCGCTCGATGAAGGACTTGTACTGCGGGCTCTGGCGCGGGATGTCGAGCCGGATCGTCTTGATGGCCAGCGTGCGCTTGATGAGCGGGTCGAAGGCCCTGTAGACCGCGCCCATGGCCCCGTAGCCGACGCTCTCCTGGACCTGGTAGCGGCCGATCGTCTGTGGAATCTGCTCGGGCGGGCGCGGGGTCTCGTCCATTTCGGTGCGCCTTGTCGGTCCTTTCCCCGAAGCGTCGCGGCAGCGCTCCGCCCGAGACGATGGACTCTAGCACCGCGGTTAAAACGTGTCAACGAACTGCGGCCTCAAGTCTTGTCAGGCCAATGGCTTGCGGTCCGCGGCGTGGAACAATCCGCGCCCTCCCGGCGTACCTGGATCGCGTGCCTTATAATCCCCGCACCGTGACGGGGCGCCCGCCCGTGCTCGTCGACTACGAGTCCTTCCAGGAGCCCCCGACGGCGCTCTTCCGCGACTACTTGAAGGGCGAGCCCCGGGTGCGGCCCTTCTACGAGGACGGATGGGACGCGGAGGCGCTCGTCCGGTCCGCCGAGCGCAGCCTGTCCCTCGCGCGCCCGCGGCGGGTGGTGGCGGACGCCCTCGTCGCGCAGCAGCAGCAGCGCGGGGCGGCCGCCGCGGCCGAGCGCGCCGGACGGCTCGCCGACGAAAAGACGGTGGCGGTCGTGACCGGCCAGCAACCCGTGCTGTTCGGGGGGCCACTTTTCGTTCTCTACAAGGCCGTGGCGGCGTTGAAGCTGGCCTCGGTCCTGGAGTCGAGGGCCGGCAGGCCCGTGGTCCCCGTCTTCTGGTCGGCCTCCGAGGACCACGACTTCGCCGAGGTCCGCTCCGTGGCCATCCTCGACGAGTCGGGCCGCATCCGGACGCTGCGCTACGAGCCTGCCCGAGAGCCCGTCGGGCAGCCGGCCTCACGCATCGTCCTCGACGAGACGATCGCCGGCCTGGTGGCGGAGGCGGAGCGCTGCCTGCCCGCGGGGATCCATCGCGACGAGGTCCTGGGGCTCGTCGCGCGCTGCTACCGCCCGGGGTCCACCCTGGCGGAGGCCTTCGCCCGCCTCATCTCGTCGCTGGTGCCCGGGCTGGTCGTCCTCGACCCCTCCGACGCCGCGCTCAAGGCCGGCATGGCGCCCGTGCTGTCCCGCGAGGTTCGCGAGGCCTCTCCCACGTCGCGGCTGGCCGCGCAGGCGGGCGAGAGGCTCCTGGCCGCCGGTTACCACCAGCAGGTGCCCATCCGGCCGGGGTTCCTCAACCTCTTCCTCATGATGGAGGGCGAACGCCGCGCCCTGGCTGCGGCCGACGGCCTCGTGGAGGTCCGGGGGCTCGGGCGGAAGATCCCCGTGGCCGAGGCCGTGCGGATGCTGGAGTCCGATCCCGGGCCCTGGAGCCCGGGGGCGCTC
>DAINRN010000462.1:0-3390 GCA_036741815.1 Acidobacteriota bacterium | reverse complement strand
GTAGTCCTGGAAGTTCTTGGCCACGCGGGAGACGAAGGCCACGCCCACCGCCGCCCCCAGCAGCAGGGTCACGCCGGAGAGGAAGTCCCGTGTCGAGTACTGCCGGTACCGCATCGCATAGGTGTCGATGACGTGGCGGAAGATCAGGGGGTCGAGGAGGGAGAAGATCTGGTTCACCGCGGCCAGGACCAGGGCCAGCGCCAGCAGGCCGCGGTAACGGCGAAGGTAGGACCAGAGCAGCTTCATCGCTGCTCCGTATTGTAGTCGCCGGTCCGGGTTCGCGTAGAATCCCCGCCAACGCGGAGGTTTCGATGAGCGATGCCGCCCAGGACGCGGCCAAGGCCGAGCTGCTGGCGGAAGTCCCGTTCCTGCAGCTCCTGGACGACAAGGACCGCGCCGCCCTGGCCGCCAACCTGGACGTGGTGCGCTTCCCCGCGGGACAGGTCCTCTTCAATTACGGTGACCCCGGCGACTCGCTCTACGTGATCCGCTCGGGCGAGGTGGAGGTCTTCTTCAAGGACGACACCGGGGAGCGGATCGTGCTCGAGACGGCCAGGGCGGGCGAGGTCTTCGGCGAGCTCTCGCTGCTGGACGGGGGCCCGCGCACCGCCTCCGTGGTGGCCACCCAGGACCTGGAGGCGCTGCGCGTGGACCGCGCGAACCTCGACCACTTCCTCCAGCGGCACCCGGCGGCCACCCTGGACCTCCTCGCGGCCATGGGCCGGCGGCTGCGGACCAGCTCCGAGAAGCTGCGCCACACCGCCTCGCGGAACGTGAACCAGGAGATGGAGGACAAGCGCACCGCCGTCCAGAAGACCGCCGACTGGATCGCGGAGTTCAGCGGCAGCATCGCCTTCCTGGTGATCCACGTCGTGGTGTTCACCGCCTGGATCGTGCTGAACCTGGACTGGGTGCCGGGCATTCCCGTGTTCGATCCCTTCCCCTACGGCCTGCTCACCATGTGCGTGTCGCTCGAGGCCATCTTCCTTTCCGTCTTCGTCCTGCTCAGCCAGAACCGCCAGGCGGCCAAGGACCGCGTCCGCGCCGACATCGAGTACGAGGTGAACCTCAAGGCGGAGCTCGAGGTCGCGCACCTGCACGAGAAGGTGGACCACCTGACGGCGGAGACCGCGCGGCGGCTCGCGGCCATCGAGCAGGCGCTGGCGCGGCGCTGACTGAATTGACGTTGTCGGGTCCGCGTCAATTCAGTCTCTTGTCGTTACGTTGTCAGCCGGTCATCAAAGCGGTCCGGATCCAACCCTGCCACCGCTCCATCTTTTCCCGGTAGGCCGCTTCGCTCATCGCCGCGATGTCCTGGTTGCCCGTTTCGGAGAGCCCGACGAAGGTGTAGGTCACCCGCACGTCCGTCCCCCCGTCCGAGCGTGCGGCGCACCGGACGTTCACCCGGGCCACGTAACGTCCCGCTTCGACGCGGTGGTACTCCACCTCGTGCCGGTCGCGATCGAGTGCGGTGACCACCCAGATCGCGTCGCCCCGGTCCTCGCGCGTCCGGAAGATCAGGCCGCGCTCCCAGGCGACGCCCTGCGGGTGGATCAGCTCCGGGTCCCACCCCGGCACCCACGCAACCTCACCCAGGGGCGAGAAGAACAGGAAGGCCGCCTCCGGGGGCATGGGGAGCGTGAAGCCGCCGCCGAGCTCGATCGATCTCGCCGTGAACATCGCCCCTATGATCGATCATTTACGGCTTCCGGGTCATGCGCCAGGTGCCTTCCGTTTGACCCTCGTACTGACAAACAACACTACCGGAGACCTCGGTGGCGTCGCCAGCCACTCGTGCGGTGTGTTGGCACCATCCGGTATCGAGGTCCAGGCGATCACCGCGCAGCCGTCCCGTCAAGGGGACGGTGCTCCCGAACCCGTCCGCCACCGAGCCGCAGCTTTGACAGCCGGCGCTGAGGAAGATGCTGCCCCCGACGACCTCACCCGTCTGGGTGATGGTGGCGACGCCGGCCCCGAAACACCCCGGGGTGAGGCCCGGAGGCGCAGGAGGCCCGCAGGCCTGGGCCGCTCGGGTCGAATACGACAGATCCCACACTCCACTGAGGTCCGTCGAAGGCTGGCTGACACGACTCGAGCCGCAGGCCGCGAGTCCAGGCAGGAGCGTGACCGCTGCCAGCCACGCAGCGCCCAGGCGCCGGCGACCCCCTGAACGGGACGGCGCACCTGGTTTCGGCATGTCTCCCTCCGTTTGGAGGTAGTTCACGCCATCCTCCCGGATCAGCCGGACCGTCTTGTGACGGTTCTCGGAGCGTCCCGCAGGGGCCGACTCGGGGTCACAGCCCCAGGATCACCTTCGCGATCCGGAAATAGATGATGAGGCCGGTCGCGTCGACCAGGGTCGTGATGAGCGGGGCGGAGAGGACCGCGGGGTCCACGCCGAAGCGCTCGGCCGCGATGGGGATCAGCGAGCCCACGGTCGTGGACCAGGTGCAGATCGCCAGGATCGTGATGGCGACGGTGACGGCGAGGGGCATGTGCGCGCCCCACAGGAGCGCGCGGCCGAAGGCCACGCCGGCGATGAGAACGCCCACGATGAGGCCGGTGGTGGCCTCACGGGCCAGGACCCGCCTGGCGTCCTTCAGCTTGATCTCCCCCAGGGCGATGCTGCGGATGATGGTGGTCACGGTCTGCGAGCCCGCGTTGCCGCCGGTGCCGATCAGGAGAGGGATGAAGAAGGACAGGGCGACGACCGCGGCCAGCTCGCCCTCGTAGTGGCGCAGCACGGTGCCGGTGAAGGTCTCGGCCACGAACAGGAGGAGCAGCCAGCCGATGCGCTTGCGGACCACCCGCAGGATGGGGTTGTCGAAGTAGGGCTTGTCTAGCGCCCCCGGCTCCACGCCGCCCATCTTCAGGATGTCGTCCGTCTGCTCCTCGATGAGCACGTCGATCACGTCGTCCACGGTCACGAAGCCGACCACGCTGCCGTCCTTCTCCACCACGGGCACGGCCAGCAGGTTGTACTTGGCGATCTTGTGGGCCACCGCCTCCTGGTCGTCGAGGGCGGCCACCGTCACCGGCTTGCGCCGCATGATCTCCGTGACGGGCCGGTCCAGCTCCGCCATCACCAGATCGCGCAGGGAGACCGAGCCCAGCAGCCGCCCCGTCCCGGGCTCCAGGATGTAGCACGCGTAGATCGACTCCTTGTCCCGGGCCACGGAGCGGATGTGCTTGAGGGCTGCGCCCACGGTCATGAACGGGTCCAGGCGCACGAACTCCGTGGTCATGATCCCGCCGGCGGTGTGGTCCGCGTACTGGAGCAGGCGCTCCATCTCCGCCCGGACCTCCGCGCTGAGCTTGGGGAGCAGGCGGCGCCGCTCGTGCTCGCCCATCTGCTGGACGATGTCGGTCCGCTCGTCCGCGGCCATCCCC
>DAINRN010000461.1:0-3398 GCA_036741815.1 Acidobacteriota bacterium | reverse complement strand
GTCCATCAGCGCATCGTGGCCCCGGACGCCGCGGCCATGGTCCGCCTGGCGGCGGAGTGGCTGGCCGGCGAGATCGGCCTGGCGGCGACGCTCCGGGGGACCTGCGCCTTGTGCCTCGCCGGAGGCTCCACGCCCCGGCCGGCCTACGAGGCCCTGGCGGAGGCGCTGCTGAGCGCCGCGATCCCGTGGGACGTCGTGAACGTGTTCTTCGGCGACGAGCGGGCGGTGCCGCCCGATCACCCCGACAGCAACTTCCGCATGGTCAACGAGGCCTTGCTTCGACGCGTGGACGTTTCGCCCGCGAACGTGCACCGGATGGAGGCGGAGGCCGCGGACGCGGACGCGGCCGCCGACCGATACGCGCAGCTCCTCCCCAAGGCCCTGGACGTCCTCGTCCTGGGCGTCGGCGGCGACGGGCACACCGCCTCGCTCTTCCCGGGCTCAGCCGCGCTCGGCGAGCCGTCGCGCCGCGTCGTGCCCGCCCGGGCCCCGAAGCCGCCGGAGCGCCGGCTGACCATCACGCCGCCGGTGATCGCGGCGGCGCGGCGGGTGCTGGTGCTGGCCGCCGGCGGCGACAAGGCGGAGGCGGTGGCGCGGGCCTTGAAAGGCACGGGCTCGCCCGAGGAGGTGCCGGCGCGCCTGGCGCGCGACGGCGTGTGGTTTCTCGACCGGAGCGCGGCGCGACTCCTGGCGGATTGAATCGCGCGCGAAGCCGCATCAAGATGAAAGAGATGGCTCCCTCGATCACCCACGTCTTCTTCGACGTCGGCGGCGTGCTGGGGACCAACGGCTGGGACCGGCACGAGCGCGCGGAGGCGATCGCGCGCTTCGGCCTGGACGGCGAGGCCTTCGAGCGGCGCCACGAGGACGCGACGGGCAGCTTCGAGGCGGGCCGGATGACGATGGACGAGTATCTGGACTACACCGTCTTCTGCGACGAGCGCCCCTTCTCGAGGGACGACTTCAAGGCCTTCATGAAGGGCTGCAGCCAGCCCTTCCCCGAGTCCATCCAGGTGGCGCGCGACCTCGCGCGCGCCCGCAAGCACGTCCTCATGACCCTGAACAACGAGTCGGAGGAACTGAACGTCCATCGCCTGCGGACGTTCGGCCTCCTGCCGCTCTTCACCGCCTTCTTCAGCTCGTGCTGGGTGGGCGCGGTGAAGCCCGAGCACCGGATCTACGAGGCGGCGCGGGACCTCTCCCAGGCGG
Organism: Acidobacteriota bacterium; assembly: GCA_036741815.1. Lineage (GTDB taxonomy): Bacteria > Acidobacteriota > Vicinamibacteria > Fen-336 > Fen-336 > DAINRN01. The sequence continues at coordinate 2,189 of DAINRN010000461.1, read as the reverse complement.
AGCCCGCGCGCTCGGTGTTCATCGACGACCGCCCGCAGAACCTGACCCCGGCCGCGGGGCTGGGCATGAAGACGATACTTTTCAAGGACGCGGCCCAGCTCCGGCGCGACCTGGCCGCGCTGGGCGTGGAGCCCTGAGGCAAGGAGGAAGCGATGCAGCTCGCCATGATCGGCCTGGGACGCATGGGCGGCAACATGGTGCTCCAGGCCCCGCGCGTGGTCTGGGTCATGGTCCCCGCGGGGGCGCCCACGCAGGCCACCATCGACGACCTGGCCGGCCGCCTGTCGAAGGGACGCTGGCCCCGCCCGACGGTTACGCCCACGTCGGCCCCACCGGCGCGGGCCACTTCGTGAAGATGATCCACAACGGGATCGAGTACGGCATGCTCCAGGCCTACGCCGAGGGTTACGAGATCCTGCACGCCTCGAAGGACTTCAAGCTGGACCAGGAGGCCATCGACCTGAGCGTGCCCGCCCCCGTCATCACCCTGGCCCTGCAGATGCGCTTCCGGTCCCGGCAGCAGGACTCCTTCGCGGCCAAGGTGGTGGCGGCGCTGCGCAAGGGGTTCGGCGGCCACGCCACGAAGAAGGCATGAGCGTCCCGCGGGCGCGCCTCTTCTCCCGGCGCCGGGCCGGCCCATGCACGATGGTGATCCTGGGTGCGCGCGGCGACCTCAGCCGGCGCAAGCTGCTGCCCGCCCTCTACCTTCTGGCGGCCGACGGGCTGCTGGACGAGGGCTTCGCCGTGCTGGGCGTGGCCCGGGACGACCTCGACGACGCGTCGTTCCGCGCCACCGTGCGCAAGGGCCTGGAGGAGCCGGGGGGCGAGGCCGACCCCATCGACGAGGCGGTGTGGAAGCGCCTCGAGGCCTGCCTCTTCTATTTGAAGGGCGACCTGAGCGATCCTGGCGCGTACACCGCGGCGCTTCGGCGCGTCGAGGAGCGTGAGAAGGCCCGCCCCTCTCCGGGGGGCCGGCTCGTCTACCTCGCCATCCCCCCCAGACTGTACGTCCCGGTGATCGCCCAGCTCTCCGCGAGCGGCCTGGCCCCCAAGGTCCCCGACCGCGACGAGCCGCGGTGGGTGCGCGTCATCGTGGAGAAGCCGTTCGGGCGGAGCCTGGCCACCGCGTGCGAGCTCAACCGCGCGGTGCGCGCCAGCCTCTCCGAGCACCAGGTCTACCGCATCGACCACTACCTCGGGAAGGAGACGGTCCAGAACCTCCTCGTCTTCCGCTTCGCCAACTCGATCTTCGAGCCCGTCTGGAACCGCCAGCACGTCCACCACGTCCAGATCACGGCCGCGGAGGGCGCGGGCATCGGGACCCGCGCCGGCTATTACGAAGAGGCGGGGGTCGTCCGGGACATGTTCCAGAACCACCTGTTGCAGCTCCTCACGCTGGTGGCCATGGAGCCGCCCGTGACCTTCAGCGCGGATGCCGTGCGCGACGAGAAGGTCAAGGTCCTGCGCGCCCTCCGCCCCATCACCGCGGCGCAGGTCCACGACTACGCGGTGCGCGGCCAGTACGGCCCGGGGACGGTGGACGGCCAGCGCGTGCCCGGCTACCGCGAGGAGCAGGGCGTGTCCCCGACCTCGCCCACGCCCACCTGGGCCTCGCTCCGCCTCCTGATCGACAACTGGCGCTGGCAGGACGTCCCGTTCTACGTGCGGTCGGGCAAGCGCATGCCCCGCCGGACCACGGAGGTGGCCATCCAGTTCCGCAAGCCGCCCCACGTGATGTTCCCGCTGCCCGAGGGCGAGACCATCGAGCCCAACCTCATCGCCGCGCGCGTCCAGCCCAACGAGGGGCTGGCCCTGCGCTTCGAGGTCAAGGTCCCCGGGGTCGACGTGCGCATGACCTCGATGGACATGGACTTCGACTACGACGAGGCCTTCGGGGAGACGGAGCACTCGGCCTATCCCACGCTGCTCCTCGACTGCATGATCGGCGACGCGACGCTCTTCTCGAGACACGACGAGGTGGAGGCCGCCTGGTCCGTGGTCGACCCGCTGATCGAGGCGTGGGACGCGAAGCCCCCCAAGCACTTCCCGAACTACGCGGCCGGCACCTGGGGCCCGGACGTGGCCACCTCGCTGCTGGCCCGTGATGGCCGCCACTGGCACGCGCCGCCAGGCCACGAGGAGCCGACCCCGGGCGAGCCTCCGCCCGCCCCAACTCGAAGTGCCTGATT
>DAINRN010000460.1:0-3403 GCA_036741815.1 Acidobacteriota bacterium | reverse complement strand
CGCTCGGCGCGCGGCGTGAGCGGCTGCGGCGACACGAAGATCAGGGCCTCCAGGACGGCCCGGACCTCGGCCGCGGGCAGCACGGGGCCCTTCTCGTCTTCCGTCGTCTCCGCGGGCGGCAGTTCCTGGTCCATGAATCCCTAGGCCGGGCCCGGCGCCGGCGCGCCCGCCTCGGGCCCCACCGGACGGAACACCCGGATCGCGCCGAAGAGCCCGCGCTGATAGACCTTCACCCTCTTGAGCCGGACCAGCTCCAGGAGGGCGAGGAAGGTGAGGATCATCTCCGCCTTCGTCTCCAGGGCGGAGAACAGCTCCAAAAGCTCCAGCGACTGGCCCTCGAGGATCATCTCGACGAGCTCCGTCATGCGCTCCTCTACCGTCTTGCCCTGGTCGGCCACCTCGTGGGCGAAGAGGGTCTTGCGGCGCTCCAGCAGCACCTTGAAGGCGCTGATGAGGTCGAAGAGCCCGGCCTCCAGGATCTCCTCGCCGGCGTCGTCGAACATCGGGGCGGCCGAGGCCGGCCGCGTCCAGGTGGCCGCGCGGATCTGCCCCCGCTGGTGGAGCTCGCCCGCGGCCTCCTTGTAGCGCTGGAACTCGAGCAGCCTCTGCACCAGGGCCTCGCGCGGGTCGTCCTGGGGCTCGCCCTCCGCCTCGGTGGGATCCACGGGCACGAGCATCTTGGACTTGATGTGGATGAGGGTGGCCGCCATGACCATGAACTCCCCCGCCACGTCGAGGTTCAGCTCCCGCATGAGGTCCAGGTACTCCATGTACTGGCGCGTGATGGGCGCGATGGGGATGTCGTGGATGTCGATCTCGTTCTTGCGGATGAGGTACAGGAGCAGGTCCAGCGGCCCCTCGAAGAGCGGGAGCTGGATGCGCGGCGCGTCGTCGGGGAGCGTGGACTCCGGCAGGTCCGCGGCCGCGGTCGTCTGGGCGCCCGGCTCGGCGCGGTCCTCGGGCCCTCCCGTCAACGCGCTCCTCCGTAGCCGACCCTCATCACCTTCCGCACCTCCTCCATGGTAGCCGCGGCGGCGGCGCGCGCGCTCCTCGCCCCTTCCTCCAGGATGTCCCAGACCGTGTCCGGCCGCGACGCGAACTCCGGGCGGCGCGCGTGGAAGTCTTCCAGACGGTGCAGCAGGTGGTCGAGGAGGCGGCCCTTGCAGTCCAGGCATCCGATCCCGGCGCTGCGGCAGCCCTCCGCCGCCCACTCCAGGGTCTCGCGCGGCGAGAAGGCCTTGTGCAGGTCGAAGACCGGGCAGATGTCCGGGTTGCCGGGGTCGACACGCCGCTTGCGCGCGGGGTCGGTGAGCATGGGCCGGATCTTCTCCCGCACGACGTCGGGCGGGTCCTTCAGCAGCACCACGTTGCCGTAGGACTTCGACATCTTCCGCCCGTCGGTCCCCGGTATGCGCGGGCTGGCCGTGAGCAGCGTCTTCGGCTCGGGGAAGACGGGCCCGTAGAGGTTGTTGAAGCGGCGCACGATCTCGCGCGTCAGCTCGATGTGGGGGGCCTGGTCCTCCCCCACCGGCACCGCGTTCGCCTTGTAGATGATGATGTCGGCGGTCTGCAGCAGCGGGTAGCCCAGGAAGCCGTAGGTGGACAGGTCCCGCTCGGCGAGCTGCTGCTGCTGCTCCTTGTAGCTCGGCACGCGCTCGAGCCACGAGAGCGGCGTCATCATGGAGAGCAGCAGGTGCAGCTCGGCGTGCTCCTTCACATCGCTCTGCACGAAGAGCGCGGAGCGCGCGGGATCGAGGCCGGCGGCCAGCCAGTCGCAGGCCACCTCGAAGATGTTCTCGCGGATGGGGCCGGGGTCCGCGTAGTCGGTGGTCAGCGCGTGCCAGTCCACGATGATGAAGAAGCACTCGTACTCGTCCTGCAGGCGCACCCAGTTGTCGAGCGCGCCCAGGAAGTTCCCCAGGTGGAGCGGCCCGGTGGGCCGCATGCCCGAGAGGATGCGCGGCCGGCTCATGAGGCCACGCGGAAGAGCGTCCAGATCACCCAGTTCGTGATGGGCGAGATCACGTACCCCAGCACCCCCGTCATCATCAGGAGCAGCAGGATCATGTAGCCGTAGGGCGCCACCACGCGATCGTAGCGGTCACCCAGCGATCCGGGCAACCCGTAGGACGCGACCTTCGAGCCGTCCAGGGGCGGGATGGGGACGAAGTTGAAGATGGCCAGCACGACGTTCATCTGGATGCCAGCCACCACGATCATCACCAGGGGCTGCCGCTCGGTCAGGGGGACGCCGGCACGCACCATCACGAAGAAGACCGCCGTGAAGAGGAAGGCCAGCAGGAGGTTCGAGACGGGCCCGGCGCCCGCCACCAGCATGTGCCCCTGGCGCAGGCTCACGTCGCGGCGGAAGTTGGCCGGGTTGTACGGCGTGGGCTTGGCCCATCCCAGCGTGGGGATGCCCGTGAAGATCTGGACGAGCGGGAAGAGCAGCGTCCCGATGGGATCGATGTGGACGATGGGGTTCAGGCTCACCCGCCCCAGACGGAGCGCGGTGTCGTCCCCCATCTTGTGCGCCATCCACGCGTGGGCGGACTCGTGCACGGAGAGGCTGAAGAGGAGGACGACGTACGCGGTAAGGCCCATCGCGATGCGGTCCGGCGTCAGCTCCTGCAACAGGCCTCCGAGAGGGGTCCGCGATCGTAGCACAGGGCCCGGCGGCGGCCGGGGAGCGCGGCGGATGGTTTGACACCCTCGGGGCCGCGTTCCTAGAATGGATGTTCCTCACCACCTCACCGGCGCCGGAGTGGTGGAATGGCAGACACGCACGTTTGAGGGGCGTGTGGGGAAACCCATGCGGGTTCGAGTCCCGCCTCCGGCACCATTTCTGACCCTTTAGAGTTAGCAGCTTTGCCGATCCGGACCTCCCGTGTGCGTCAGGCGTGCGATGCTCTTCGCATGCTGAATCTCTTCCGCCGCCATCTGCGGAATTGCCGACACCGGCCCAAGGGACGACACCATAGGGCCTGCAGTTGCCCTCTCTCGGTCGAGGGAACCCTCCGCGGAACCCTCATCCGGAGGTCCCTGGACATCCGCTCCTGGGAGGCTGGCCAGGCGCTTCTCCGAAAGTGGGAAGCCGAGGGCGTGGGCGCGGAGCTCGTCACGATCCCGGGAGCCGTTGCGCAGTTCACGGCCGACGCGAAAGCCCGCCATCTCACGGACGCCACGCTCGCGAAGTACCGGGTGCTCCTCACCGACCTCGAAAAGTTCGGCAAAGACCGGGGCATCAAGTTCGTTCGGTCGCTCACGATCCAGGACGTCCGGGAGTTCCGGGCGAGCTGGAAGGATGGGGCGATCTCGGCCCACAAGAAGCTCGAGCGGCTCCGGGCATTCCTCTCGTTCTGCGTGTCGTCGAAGTGGCTCGACGAGAACCCGGCGAAGGGGG
>DAINRN010000459.1:1016-3407 GCA_036741815.1 Acidobacteriota bacterium | reverse complement strand
CCTCGCTTCTATCGAGCGCTTTTGTCAGCGAATCTCTGGGTCAGGACACTAGGGAAGCATTGCCGCTCGTGGAAACGGAGCGTGCCGCCTACGGGCGGCTGGAGCGCGTGATCCGCCGGCACCTGTCGACGGAAGAAGACGAAGAAACCGCTCGCCTCTGCCGTGACCTCCGCGCCGCCAGGCAGCGCGGGTACCTCTGGCGGTCCGAGCTTCTGGCCGTCTGCCGCTGGAAGTCGCCGCGGGCGATCCACCACGTGCGCGCCAACACGGCGAGCCAGGTGCGCCGGGCGACGGGCCTCGCCCTGAGCGCCCGCAGCGAGGAGCGGCGGCTCGATGCGCTCTTGACGCTCAAGGGCGTCTCGGTCCCGATGGCCTCGGCCGCGCTCACGCTGCTGAGCCCGCGGCGCTACGGCGTGATCGACATCCGCGTCTGGCAGCTCCTGCACGCGCACGGCGTCGTCACGCGGAACGCCTTCGGCGTGGGCCTGAGCGCCGGCAACTGGCGTCAGTTCCTGACCGTGATCCGCCACTTCGCCCGCAAGCTGCGCGTCAAGGCGCGCGACGTGGAGCGCGCGCTGTTCGACGCGCACCGGGTCCGCCAGAAGGGCCGGCTCTACAGGACCACCCTGCGAGGGAGATGAGCCGGCGCTACGTCGTCCGCGCCGGGCGCGGCGGGGTCGCGCTGCCGCCCAGCTTGACCTTCAGGTCGAGGCTCCGGCCGTCCCGCGACACCGTGAGCGTGGCCTCGGACCCGGCCTCCGCCTTGCGCACCTGATCCCGCAGGCTCCGGGAGTCCGGGACGGGGCTGCCGTTGAACTTCAGGATCACGTCCCCGCGCGCAGACCGGCGCGGGCCGCGGGCCCGTTCTCATCCACCGAGGAGACGAGGACGCCGCGCTCCTCGCCCAGCTTGAAGTACTGCGCGAGCTGGCCCGACACCTCCTGGTACTCGATGCCGAGCTTCCGCGCTCCGCCGTATTCGCGGAACAGGCGCCGGAACGATTCCCGGTCGCCGTCGTGCAACATCGGCGGGACGGGCGGCACGGGCGGGACCGCGGACATCTCCGGCATCTCCGGTATCTCCGGTATCTCGATGTGGTCGGGCAGCTCGATGTCGAAGTCCTCGAGGTCGCCGCCGCGCAGGCCCTCGGCCCACTGATGCATGCCGCCGCCCTTCTCCAGCGTGGTGGAGAGGGTCTGGCTGGATCCGTTGCGCTCCACCTCGATCTCCACGCGCCGTCCCGCGGGGGTCTCGCGCACCATCCGCGCCAGCGCGGCCGCGCCCTCGACCCGCTCGCCCTGGTAGCGCACGATCACGTCCCCGGCCTGCAGGCCCGCCTTCGCGGCCGGCGTGTCGGGCCGGACGTCCTTGACCACCGCCCCCGGATCCTCGCGGTCCTCCAGCGTCACGCCGAGGTGCGCGCCGCCGAAGCCACGGAAGAACTCGAACTGCCGGTTCTTCTGCGCCGGCTTGGCGGGGACCTCGTCGGAGGCCTTCACCCGGACCGGTCCCGCCGCCAGCGCCACGACTGCCAGTGTCGCCACCCCCACGCCCAGGCCCGTCCAACGCGACATAGCGCCTCCTGTCAATGACCGTCGCCTGCGGGTTTTGACGCACGGAACATTTGGAAAGTCGGCTAATGGACGATCGGCGTGCGGCTGCGTCCGTACGTCTGCTCGATCAGGCGGAAGTCCAGGATCTCGAGCAGGCGGGCGTAACGGGCGGACACGGTATCGCAGTCGAGCAGGGACTGCCGCTCGAGGCCGGTGAGGGGCAGCGATTGAGACAGGGCGTCCACGAAGACCGCGTGCGGGAGGTCCGAGTTCAATACCATGACCGTGGGGCCGTCGGCCGCCTTGCCGATGGCGGCCAGGACGCGGCGCCGCGCTCCGTCCAGGTCCGCGGTCTCGCCTTCCTCCTCCGGCCGGGGCTCGACGGTAGCCAGGCGGTACGGCTCGCCCGCGTGCTCCTCGACCACGCGGAAGCGGGAGAGGCCGCGGAGGACGATGTTGTACTTCCCGTCGGGAAGCGCCTCGCACGTCTCGATGCGGCCGGCGCAGCCCGAGCCGAACACGGGCGGGCGCCCGTGGTAATCCTTCTCCCAGCCCGGGCGCAAGAGGACCATGCCGATCGTCCGGTGACCGTCCATGGCGTCCCCCACCATCTTCCGGTAGCGCGGCTCGAAGATGTGGAGCGGCAGGCTCACCCGAGGGAACAGGATCACGTCGGGCAGGGGGAAGAGCGGGATCAGGCGGGGGACGTCGGGCACGCGGGGCGACCGGGCAGGGCCCGGTGTCTCAGTGGTGGTGCGACCCGCCTCCGCCCTCGCCGCCCGCGTTGAAGGAGTGGCCGCACCCGCAGGTGGACGTGGCGTTGGGGTTCTTGATCACG
>DAINRN010000459.1:0-1006 GCA_036741815.1 Acidobacteriota bacterium | reverse complement strand
AGTCGACCTCTGCGCCCTCGAGGTAGCGCAGGCGCATGGGGTCCACGATCACCTTGACGCCTTCCTTCTCGAAGATCTGGTCGCCCTCGGCCGCCTCGTCGAGGACCATCCCGTAGGAGAACCCGGAGCACCCGCCGCCCTGCACGTAGATGCGGAGGCCGCCCGCGGGGATGTTGGACTTCTCCTGCTCGAGGATCCCCTTGACCTTCTCGGCCGCAGCGTTGGTGAGGTTGATCATGCATCAATGATACCCGAATCCCGCGGGCGTGGGAAGGCGCGAGGCGGGCACCTATAATGCGCTGATTGGACGGGAGAAAGGCGCTGGCCACACCGGCAAGGGACGAGGATCGGGACGGCGACGAGCTGGTCGGCCGGCTGCTGGCCTCGGGCCTCCGCGGCCGCGGTGGGGGGTGGTTCCCGGCCGGCCGCAAGTGGCGGGCGGTCCTGGCCGAAGGCGGCGAGCCGCTCGTGGTGGCCAACGGGGCCGAGGGTGAGCCGGGGTCCGTCAAGGACCGCCACTTGATGATGACCCGGGCCGCCGACGTGCTGGCGGGCGTGGAGATGGCCGCGCGGACCGTCAGGGCGTCCGAAGCGATCGTCTACCTCAAGGGCTCGTTCGCCGCGCCCGCGGCGGCCCTGGAGCGGGCGCGGCGCGCCCGCCCGTCAACGGGCGTCGCGATCACGATCCGCCGCGGCGACGACACGTACATCGCGGGCGAGGAGACCGCGGTCCTCGAGACCCTGGAGGGGCGGCGGGCCTGGCCGCGCCCGAAGCCGCCGCTGCCCGCCGCCGTCGGTTTCCGGGGGCGGCCGACGCTCGTCCAGAACGTCGAGACCCTGGCCCTCGTCCCCGGCGCGGTGCGCGATCCCGAGGGGTTCCGCGCCTCGGAGACGACACTCGTCTCGCTGTGGGGCCACGTCCGCCGCCCGGGCGTTTACCAGGTGGCCCTGGGCACGCCGCTGCGCCGCGTCATCGACGAGCACGGCGGAGGCCCCACCGGCGGCC
>DAINRN010000458.1:0-3414 GCA_036741815.1 Acidobacteriota bacterium | reverse complement strand
CTCGGCACCGCACGAGTTTAATCGAGCGCGGCGAGGGGGTTAGAATCTCTCGTCACCCCATGGCGGAGATCAGCGTCCAGGCCGCCGACGGCTCGCGCGAGCGCTACCCGCTGCTCAAGGACCGGGTGACGATCGGCCGGTCGCGCGACAGCGACATCTTCCTGCCCGACCAGTGGCTCTCCCGCCAGCACGCGGAGATCCGGCAGAAGGCCGACGGTTTCTACGTCAACGACCTGGGCAGCAAGAACGGCACGCTCCTCAACGGCGGGCGCGTGGTCGAGGAGCAGCGGCTGCGCGCGGGCGACATCATCACCCTGGGCGAGCACATCCTGACCTTCACCCTGGGCGAGCCCGGGGACGACGAGACGGAGGCGGACAGCGATCCCATCGGCACCCGCATCTTCTCGGCCCGGGAGCTGTCCGACATCAAGACCAAGCCCGCCATCGACCCCGCCGAGCTGGCGCGGCAGAACCGCGTGCTGGGCGTGCTCAGCAAGGCCGCGGGGTCGCTCGTCCGGCACCGCTCGCTGGAGGAGATCTTCGAGATGGTCCTGGACCTGCTCTTCGAGGCGGTGCCCGCGGAGCGGGGGGCCATCCTGCTGCTCGAGGGCACGCCGCCCCAGCTCACGATGAAGGCCTGCCGCAGCCGGGCGGGAAAGCCCATCACGGGTGTGAGCCGCTCCATCGCGCGGCGCGTCCTGGAGCAGCGGGTCTCCATCCTGCTGCCCAACGTCATGGAGGACGAGGCCCTGGCCCGTCAGGTCAGCATCCTGGGCTCCGGCATCCGCTCCGCGGTCTGCGCGCCGCTGTGGTTCACCGCGGACTTCGCCGAGCAGGACGCGGTCATCGGCCTCGTCTACCTGGACACGCGGGCCCACACATCCTCGTTCACCGAGGACGACCTGCAGATCGTCACCGCCCTGGCCAACGTGGCCGCCGCCAAGATCGAGAACGTCCGTCTGCTCGAGGAGAGCCTCGAGAAGCGCCGCCTGGACCAGGACATGAAGACGGCGGCGGAGATCCAGAGGGGGCTCTTGCCGGCCGCCGCGCCGGAGGTCCCCGGTTACGACCTCGCCGGATCCAACCGGCCCAGCCGCTCCGTGGGGGGCGACTACTACGACTTCGCGCTGGACCAGGGCCGGCTGCTCTTCGCCCTGGGGGACGTGGCCGGCAAGGGGACGGGCGCCGCCCTGCTCATGGCCGTCCTCCGCGCCGCGGTGCGCGGCCACTGGGCGGAAGGCACGGGCGCCGAGGCCATGGTGCGCATCAACCGCACCATCTGCCAGAACGTGACCGAGGGAAAATACGTCACCTTCTTCCTCGGGCGCCTGGACCCGGCGAGCGGGCGGGTCGCCTACGTCAACGCGGGCCACAACGCGCCCCTGCTCATCCGCGCGGGCGGAGCGGTCGAGACGCTGACCGAGGGCGGGACGGTGCTCGGCCTGTTCGACCCCGTCGCCTACGCCGAGGGCGCCGCCGAGCTGTGCCCCGGGGACACGCTGCTCGTCTACTCCGACGGGGTCACGGAGGCCTGGAACCCCAAGGGGGAGGAGTTCGGCGAGGCGCGGCTGGTGGCCCTGGCCGTGGAGAAGCGCGACCTGGACGCCGAGGAGCTGCAGGCGGCCATCCTGAAGGAGCTGGACAGCCACGGCCAGGACACCCGGGCGAACGACGACCGCACGCTGATCGTCCTCAAGCGGCGATAGCAGCCGTGGGATAAACTGGGCTCGCCATGCCCCTCTCACGCCGGCCGCCGCGGGCCGAGCCCACCGACCTGGCGGTCCTCCAACAGGAGCTGAACCAGCTCTTCGAGCGCCTCTCGGAGTTCGATCGGGCCGACCATCCCGCGGAGGGAGAGTGGATCCCCAGCGTGGACATCTACGAGTGCCGCGGCAGCCTCATGGTCGTAGTGGAGGTGCCGGGGCTGCCGCCCGAGGCGCTGCGCGTGGCGCACGCCGACGGCCGGCTGATCATCGCGGGGGAGCGCCGGGACCGGAAGCCGCCGGGAGTGGCGTTCCTGTGCGTGGAGCGGCCGCAGGGCCGCTTCACCCGCGCCATCCTGCTCGACGAGGCGGTGGACATCCGGCAGGCCGAGGCCCGCGTGGAGGGCGGCCTGCTGACGATCACCATTCCGCGGGTCAAGGACCGCCGCGGCACGGAGACCGTGATCCCCGTGCGCCGCGACGGAGAGGGCGAGTGAGGGGAGTGGGGCGGTAATGGCGGAAGAGCTGCGCAAGGACGAAGAGCCGCCGAAGATCCCCGAGGTCCTGCCCGTGCTGCCGCTGCGGGACATCGTGATCTTCCCCTTCATGATCGTGCCCCTCTACGTGAGCCGGGAGCGGTCCATCAAGGCCGTGGACCAGGCCCTGGCCGACAACCGGATGATCCTGCTCGCCGCCCAGAAGCGGCAGGACGACGAGGACCCGGGGCCGGACGACATCTACGGGGTGGGCACGGTGGCCCTGATCATGCGCATGCTGAAGCTGCCCGACGGGCGCATCCGCGTCCTCGTGCAGGGCATCGGGCGCGCGCGCATCCTCTCGTTCGAGGACGGCCACCCGCACCTGCAGGCGCGGATCGAGGCCATCACCGAGCCCGAGGTCACGGACAAGGGGCTGGAGACCGAGGCCCTGATGCGCAACGTGAAGGCCGCCCTCGAGAAGTCGGCCAACCTGGGCAAGCCCATCTCGCCCGAGGTCATCGTCATCGCCACCAACATGGAGGAGCCGGGGCGCCTGGCCGACCTCACGGCCAGCAACCTCGACCTCAAGGTGGAAGGGGCCCAGGAGATCCTGGAGGCGACCGACCCCATCGAGCGCCTGCGCCGGGTCCACGAGCTGATGGCGAAGGAGCTCGAGGTCCTGGCCATGCAGCAGGAGATCTCCTCCCAGGCCAAGGGGGAGATGGACCGCAGCCAGCGCGAGTTCTTCCTGCGCCAGCAGCTCAAGGCCATCCAGTCGGAGCTGGGCGAGGGGAACGAGCTCAGCGAGGAGATCGCCGGGCTCAAGGAGAAGGCGCACAAGGCCAGGATGCCCAAGCCGGTGATGGAGGAGGTGGAGCGGCAGCTCAAGAAGCTCGAGCGGATGCACCCCGACTCCGCCGAGACCGCCACCCTGCGCAACTGGCTCGACTGGATGGTGACCCTGCCCTGGGGCAAGTCCACCAAGGACAACCTGGACCTGACCGAGGCCCAGCGTATCCTGGACGAGGACCACTACGGCCTGGAGAAGGTCAAGGAGCGCATCGTCGAGTACCTGGCGGTGCAGACGCGCGTCGACAAGATGAAGGCGCCGATCCTGTGCCTGGTGGGCGCGCCCGGCGTGGGCAAGACCTCGCTCGGGCAGTCGATCGCCAGGGCCACCAACCGCAAGTTCGTGCGCATGTCGCTCGGCGGCGTGCGCGACGAGGCGGAGA
>DAINRN010000457.1:0-3430 GCA_036741815.1 Acidobacteriota bacterium | reverse complement strand
CCACCAGCGGCAGGCGCGTGCGCGCCCGCGCGGAGCGCACCCCCTCCAGGCCCACCACCGCGTGCGCGTCCGGCTTGGTGCGCGTCGTGAAGACCGGGCCGATGGCGACGTAGTCCAGCGGCTCGTCCGCCGCCGCGTCCACCTGGCGGTCTTCGTGAGTGGAGAGGCCCAGGACCGCCCCCGCGGGGAGGACCCTCCGGGCGTCCCGGGGAGGGAGGTCCTCCTGCCCGAGATGGGCGCCGGCGGCTTCGGCCAGGAGCGCTATGTCGGGCCGGTCGTTCACGAGCAGGAGCGCGCCCTGGGAACGGGCCGCGGCCACGGCCTCGCGGGCCAGGGCGAGCAGGGCCCCGTCTGAGAGGTCCTTGGCCCGCACCTGGACCAGGCGGGCGCCGCCTCGCGCCACGGCCGCGATAACGGGCCCGGCGGCGCGGCCCCGCAGCAGGGCCGCGTCGACGACGGGATAGACGAAGGGCCGCGGAGGGAGGGTGGCGGCGCTCAGCGCGCCACCGGCGCCGCCTTCTTCTCGGGCAGGAACCGCTCCATGAAGCCGGTGTCCACGCGCCCCGCCCGGAAGTCGGCGTCGTCCATGATGCGCCGGTGCAGGGCGACGTTGGTCTTGATCCCCTCGACCACCATCACGTCCAGGCAACGCCGCATGCGTGCGATGGCCTCCGCCCGGTCCCGGCCGTGCGTCATGAGCTTGGCGATCATGCTGTCGTAGTAGGGCAGGACCTCGCAGCCGTCGTGGAGGAACGTATCCAGCCGCACCCCCGGGCCGCCGGGCAGGTTGAGGTGGCCGACGACCCCGGGGGAAGGCACGAAGGTCACGGGGTCCTCGGCGTTGATGCGGCACTCGATGGCGTGCCCGAAGTACACGAGGTCCCTGGCCGCGAAGGAGAGCGGCTCCCCCGCCGCCACGCGGATCTGCTCCTTCACCAGGTCCCGGCCGGTGATCAGCTCCGTCACCCCGTGCTCGACCTGGATGCGGGTGTTCATCTCCATGAAGTAGTAGTTCCCGGAGGCGTCGAGCAGGAACTCGATGGTCCCGGCGTTGACGTACTGCACGGCCTTGGCCGCCTCGATGGCGGTGGACCCCATGCGCTTGCGCAGCTTGTCGCTGACGATGGGCGAGGGCGCTTCCTCGATGAGCTTCTGGTGGCGCCGCTGGATCGAGCACTCGCGCTCCCCGAGGTGGACCACGTTGCCCCGCGTGTCGCCGATGACCTGGATCTCGATGTGCCGGGGGGCCTGCAGGTACTTCTCGATGTAGACGTCGGGAACGCCGAACGCGGCCGCGGCCTCCGCCTGCGCGGCCCGGAACGCCGGGACGACTTCGGCCGGCGTGCGCACGATCCGTATCCCCCGCCCGCCGCCGCCGGCCGAGGCCTTGAGGATCACCGGAAAGCCCGTGTCCTTGGCCGCCTTGACCGCCTTCTCCTCGTCCTCCAGGACGCCCGGCGATCCCGGCAGCACCGGCACGCCCGCCTTCATCATGGCCTTGCGGGCGCGGCTCTTGTCCCCCATGAGGCGCATGGCCTGGGGGCCGGGCCCGATGAACTTGATGTGGCAGGCCTCGCAGATCTCCGCCAGGTAGCTCGACTCGGAGAGGAAGCCGTATCCGGGATGGATGGCGTCGGCCCCCGTCACCTCGGCCGCGCTGATGATGGCGGGTATGTTCAGGTACGACTCGATGCTGCGCGCGGGGCCGATGCAGACCGCCTGGTCGGCGAAGCGCACGTGCAGGCTCTCGTGGTCGGCCTCGGAGTAGACGGCCACGCTCTTGATCCCGAGCTCCTTGCAGGCCCAGATGACCCGCAGGGCGATCTCCCCCCGGTTCGCGATCAGGATCTTCTTGAACATGTCTGATGCCGCCCGACCCCGGCCGCCGCGCGCGGGCTAGCGGTCGGGGCGGATGCTGAAGAGGGCCTCGCCGTACTGGACGGGCTGGCCGTTCTCGTGGTGCACCTTCGCGATCTCCCCCGCCACCTCGGCCTCGATCTCGTTCATCAGCTTCATGGCTTCGATGATGCAGAGCACCTGGCCGACCTTGACCCGGTCCCCGGTGTTCACGAAGGCCGGCGAGTTGGGGTCGGGGGCCCGGAAGAACGTCCCCACCATGGGGCTCCGCACGAGCACCAGGTCGCTGGCCTCGGGCGCGGCGGGAGCGGCCGCCGGAGCGGCGCCGGCGGGGACTGCCGGGGGGGCCGCGGCGGCCGGGACGGGGCCCGGGAGGGCCACGCCCGCGGTATGGTTGGATGAGACTGCGGCCGCCTTGCGGATCCGCAGCTTCATCCCCTCCTCCTCGAGCTCGAACTCGGCGATCTCCTTCTCTTCGAGGATCTGGAGGATTTCCTTCAGCACCTTGAGGTCCAACGAGCCTCCTTGGCGTCCCTCGGGCTGCGCTCTGAACTCAGGGGAACCGTCATTATTCCCGTCCCCGCGCGGCCTTGTCAATCGTCCCGCCCACGGACCGGCGCTACTCGAACTCCTTCTCCAGGGCGATCCCGGCCATGCGGAGAGCGAAGCGGGCGCGGCCCATGAGGGCGCCGGGGGCCAGGGAGGCGAAGATGAAGTACTCGGAGGTGATGGCCACGATCACCGCGACCATCTTCTCGGTCACGACCGACAGCTCCCGGAGGGCGCCCAGGCCCGTGTCGCTGGCGGTGTGGGAGCTGGCACGCAGCAGCGTGGTGTACTCCGCGGCAATGGCCTCGAGGTCCGGGTCCGGGCGGACGATCAGCTTCTCGATCGGGATCCCGTCGGCGGCCATGACGATGAGCATCTGCGTCTCCGGCACGCGCGAGGCCACCTTCTTGAGCGCGTCCGAGAAGCCGCTCATGGCTGCTTCCTCTTGACCGCCGCCAGCATGGCCTCCAGCCGGGCGATGGTACGCTCGATGGCCTGCCGGCGCGCGGCCGCCGGGTCCACGGGCGCGCCGGGCTCGGGCTGCCGGCCGCGGGCCTCCTCGGCGCGCAGCTGCCGGTCCAGGGCCTCGAGCTCGGTGATCCGCGCCCGCGCCCTCTCGTTCCCGGGCTCACGCTGGACGAGCTGCCGGTAGACGTCCAGGGCCTTGTCCGTGTGCCCCTGGTTGAAATAGAGCTCCGCCAGCGTGGACGAGGAAAGGTCGGCAGCCGGCGGCGGGACGACGGCCTCGGCGAGAGGCGGGGCCGGCTCCGCCGGCTCGGGCGGGGCCACGACCGGTGGCGCCGCGGGCTCGGGCGTCGGGGCTGCCGCCGGCGGCTCCGGAGCGAGCGGCGGAAGCTCCATGGGCATGCCGAGAGGCCTCGGCTGCGGCTGGGGGGGCGCGAACTCCTCGGCGAAGTCCGTCGCCGGCTCTGCCACGACTGAAGGCGCCACGATGGGCTCGGGCGCCGAGGGCGGCGGCGACGGCATCGCCCACTGCGTGACCGGGCTTTCGTACGGCTCCTCC
>DAINRN010000456.1:0-3440 GCA_036741815.1 Acidobacteriota bacterium | reverse complement strand
CCATCCGATCGCGCGGGATGAGGACGTCGATGTCGTCCATGGGCCGGAGGTCGGGCCGCGGGTACAGCCGGTGCATGTAGTCGGCGCCCTTCAGCAGGACGAGCGGCTCGCCGCGCAGGATCCCGCACAGGCGCGGCACGGCCTCGCGCAGCCGCGCCATCCGTAGGCCGTGCACCCGGAGCCAGCCGCGCTGGCGCAGCAGCGCCGCCCGCACCACCGGCGGCGCGTCCTCTTCCACCTCGAACAGGAGCGGGAGCAGGCCCTGCCGCATGGCCTGCGCGACGAGCCGGTCGGCCGTGGCCGGAGAGGACGGCGGCCATCCTTCTCCCGCCGCGGCCCGGTGGACGAGCGGCCAGAGCGACGCCGGAAGGTCCGGCTTCATCGGGTTTGCGAGTCTAGCATTAGGATGAGCCGCATGTGCGGGATCAGCGTCCTCCTCGACCGCTCCGCCGGCCCGGGCGGCCTGGAGTCGCTCCTCCGCATGCACGCGCCCATCCGCCACCGCGGCCCGGACGGCGAGGGGTTCCTCCTCGTGGGTCCCGAGGGACACGCCCGCCGCCTCGCTTCCGCGGACGCCGCCCCTCCCCCGTCCGCCCTGCTCGTGGGCATGGCCTTCCGCCGGCTCAAGATCCTCGACTTGACCGAGGCCGCGGCGCAGCCCATGGCCTCTCCCGACGGCGCGCTGTGGATCGTGTTCAACGGCGAGATCTACAACTTCCGCGAGCTGCGCGGCGAGCTCGCGGCCCGGGGACGGGTGTTCCGCTCCACGGGCGACACCGAGGTGGCCCTGGCCGCGTTCGAGGCGTGGGGCGAGGGTTGCCTGGACCGGCTCGAGGGGATGTGGGCCATGGTCGTCCTGGACCTGCGCCGGCGGCGCCTGGTGGGCTCGCGGGACCGCTTCGGGATCAAGCCCCTCTACTGGGCCGCGCGCGGGTCGCGGCTGATGCTGGCCTCGGAGATCAAGCAGATCCTCGCCGCGGACGGGGAACGGCCACGCGCCAACCGCGCTCTCGTCGGACGATACCTGCGCGGGCTGCGCCTCCCCTGTCTCGACGAGACCTATTTCGACGGCGTGCGGCCGGTGCCCCCGGCCACCTGGTTCGAGGTCCCGCTCGACGGCGGCGCCGTGGAGGCGCCGGCCTTCCGGCGCTACTGGGACCTCTCCGATCACTACTGCCGCGACCCCCTCCGCCCGCCGCGGGCGTACGGCGACGCGCTGGCGCGGTTCCGCTCCGTCCTTTCCGACGCGGTCGCCGCGCACGACGTGGCCGACGTGACCGTGGGCAGCCTCCTCTCCGGCGGCCTCGACTCGTCGACGCTCGTGGGCCTGCAGAGCGGGGCCAGCGCGGCGCGGGGCCGCGCGCTCCCCACGTTCTCGTTCGGCTTCCCCGGCGCGCCGCCGGAGCTGGACGAGCTGCGCTACGTGGACGCCGTCCTCGAGCGCTATCCGCTGCCCAGCCACCGCACCTCGTACGACGCCGGCTGGGTCGCCGCCCACGCGCCGGCGGTGGTGCGCGCCCTGGAGGAGCCGCCGTTGTCGCTGGCCGCCCTGGCCCAGTACCGCGTCTTCCAGCTCTGCCGCGAGCACGGGACGACCGTGGTCCTGGACGGACAGGGCGCGGACGAGATCCTGGCCGGCTACGGCTACCACCAGCGCGCCCTCCTCGCGGACCGCCTGCGCCGCGGCCGCCTGCGCGACTTCGTGCGCGAGCTCCGGGCGCTGGAGCGGGCCCACTCCGTGAGCACGCTGTCCATCGCCGCGGACCTCGTGATGCGCCCGGCGGTCCGCCGCCTGGCCGGCCAGGACGGCGTGGTGTCCGCCGGCTTCGGCGCCGACGGCCCGCGCGCGGAGATGGAGGCGGCGCTCCGCGACCGCGGCCGCGACGCGTCCCTCGTGAACCGCCGCCTCCACTACGACGTGCGCTGGGGGAACGCGAAGGTGGTCCTGGACTACGGGGACAAGAACGCCATGGCCCACTCGGTGGAGGCCCGCGTCCCCTACTTCGACCGCAGGCTGGTGGAGTTTGCTTTCTCGCTGCCGGACGATTACAAGGTGGACGGCAGCCAGCGCAAGCGGATCCTGCGCGACGTGGCCCGGTCGCTCCTGCCCGCGTTCGTCACGGAGCGGCCGGAGAGGGTGGGCTTCGCGGTGCCGGAAGGTCCACTGATCGGGGAGATGTGGCCCCGGATGCGGGAGGTCGTGGGAGACCACGCGTTCATGACGAGCCCCTGCTTCGAGCGCCGCCGGCTGGAGTCCTTCCTGGAGGGATTCGACCCGGCCCGCGGCCTCGACCGCCAGGCCGGGTGGCGCCTCTACGCGCTGGCCCTGTGGGCGCGCGAGCTCGGCGCCTCGATCGGATGAGACGGTGACCGTGGCCAAGGGCGATACCCGCAAGCCGCGCCGGGCGCGCCGGCTCCTGCTCTGCGCCACCGGCGGCTACGAGTGCTACACGCTGCCGGGCCTGGTCCTCTCGCTGCTGCGCCACTTCGCCGACGACGTCCAGGTCGTGCTCTCGCGGGCGGCGGCCGGGCTGGTGTCGAAGGCCGCCGTGGAGGTGGCCAGCCGCCACCAGGTCTTCGTGGAGATGGACGACACCGGCCCCGACGTCTTCGTCCCCCACATCGAGCTGGGCCGCGGCGTGGACCTGGTCCTCGTGTACCCCGCCACCGTCAACGTCGTGGGCAAGGTGGCGAACGGCGTCACGGACGAGCTGATCCCCGCGCTGATCCTCGCCACCGCCGCTCCCGTGATCTTCGTCCCCGTGGCCAACCCGCTGATGTGGAGCCATCCCGCCGCCCGCCGCAACCTCGAGACGCTGCGCGAGGACGGATACGTCGTGCTGCCCCCGCTCCCGGCCGTGGAGGTCGCGACCCGCGAGGGGCTGGAGGAGACGGAGGCGCCCTTCCCGCTGCCCACGCTCCTGGCCCGGATGTCGTCCGTGCTCTCGGGATCCGGCACGGCGGGCGTCCCGCGCCGGGAAGACCCGGACTAGGTGACTCACGGGGCCCGCCCCCTGCTCCCGTGGGAGCTGTCGGTGGTGCCCGTTGGTGAATCGGAAGCGTAGTTTGGTGGGCCTCTCCTGGAATGGTCGCGTCATAGAGTTCGGGCATGGCAAGCCCTGCTGATCCGGTGATGCCGCCGGCTTCGGGCGCCTTCGACCTGGAGTCCTACGCCGCTCGCCCGGAACGGCTGTCATCACGGGCGGCCGAGGCGCACGCCCACGACCCGCGCGACGACGCCCGCGGCCTGGACGTGGTGCACCGCCACCCACGACTGGCCACGGGCGCACTGGCCGTGGCCTCGTTGGGCATGGGCCTCACCCTGGTGGAGATCGGCCTGCGCGTGGCAGGCTATCGCTTCTCACCCATCGTGTTCGTTCAGCCGGAGGGCGCCAACGACTACCGACCGTTCCATATGGGAGCGGTCGACCCGCGCCTGC
>DAINRN010000455.1:0-3465 GCA_036741815.1 Acidobacteriota bacterium | reverse complement strand
AGCACCTCGGTCCCCGGCGGCAGCGCGGGCTCCATGCTTGAACCGCCGAAGCGCACGCGCAGCTCGCGGCCCGTCTTCCGCCAGAGCGAGGCCACCGCAGCCAGGCCCTGGCCTTCGACGAGATCGATGGCGGGGCGTACCGCTTCGGTCACGGGAGCAGACCGTCGGCCGCGATCCGCTCTGCCACCAGGCGCGCCGCGAGGTCCTGCGCGGCGACGTTCCAGTGGCCGTCGATGGGGTAATAGAGCACGCGGTCCCGCCGCTCGTGGAACGGTCCGAAGAGGTTCACGAGGAGAAGCCCGGTCTCTCTGGCGATCTCCTCGATCCCGTCGGTGAGGGCCTCCGGCCGGTATTCGGGGAAGCGGGCCGGGTCCACGCGATGGGGATGCGCCGGCGCGATGTCGCTGCCCGCGGGGATCGCGAGGACCAGCAACGGCACGGAGCGCGCGGCGGCCCGGCGCCCGGTCTCGGCCAGTAACGCCGCCATCAAGCGCCGCTTGTACGCCGCGGAGTCCGAGCGCGGCCGGACGGCGACGTCGGCGTCGTAATGGTCGCGGAAGAGGTTCGTCACCCGGCCCGGGTGGTGGAGGGCGTCTTCGTACTCCTGCTGGCACTCGCGCAGGACGGCGTCGGTCGAGGCCACCTGCTCCGTCGGGTCGGGGCCGTTGATCTCCGCCCAGAGCCGCGACGCGGCGCGCACGGTGGCCAGAGCCCGCCACCCGGTGCGCTCGTGCAGGACAGCCTGGAGCGCTCCGTCCAGGATCGGGCGGCCCGGCCTCAAGCGGCCGGCCGCGTCCAGCGCAAAGAGCTGGTCGCGCAACACGTCGCCCCAGTCGTTCCCCGCGAAGAGGGCGAGGACCAGGAGATCCGGGCGGAGCTCCGCGAGGTCCGCGTCCAGCCGCGCCAGGACCTGATCCGGCCCGTAGCCGATCACGCCCGCGTTGACCACCTCGAGAGGTCCGGGCCTTTCCTCGCGCAGCGCAGCCTCGAGGTGCACGGGGAACGTGTCCTCGATCGGCGTGGCCCGCGCCTCGATGAAGGAGTCGCCGTAAACGACGATGCGCTTCCCGACCTTGGTGGCCGGCACCTCGACGCCGCGGAAGCCGCGGCTGTTGATGGCGACCTCGACCTCCGTCCCCGGCGCCATCCACGGGTAGTGGTAGCGCGCCCGGGCCCCCGGACGCAGGCGGTAGATGGCGGCGGGATCGGGCGCGAGAAACGAAGGGCGGTCGGGCGCGACCCGGCGGAGGACGGCCTCGCCCGCGATCGCGGCGAGCGCGGTGGCAGCTACGGCGAGGGCGAGGCGCGGGATGAGGGCGGTCGCGCGGGCGCGCACCGCGTGATCATAGCGGCTGCGCCCGGCAGGGCGCGACGAGGCGAAAGCGCAGGTCTTCTCAGACCCGCCGGACCGATCCCTTGACCGCCTCGATCTCGCCCGGCTCGAAGCCCGCCTCGCGGCGGACGTCTTCCGCCACCGGATAGGACGTGAGCGCCTCGCCGGCGACCTGGCGCATGGCCGCGTTCGCCTGGGAGACCGAGCGCACCACCTTGAAGGTCGCCTCGGGGCCGCCGCGCTCGACCAGCCGCTTCACCCACTCGTTCGCGTAGCGGACGTGCTGGACCTCGTCCGCGAGCTGCGTGTCGAGCAGCTCCACCAGGTCCTCCGCCCCCGCCTCCCGCGCCTCGCGGATGCCGTCCTGGATGGCGTCGATGCCCGCGGCCTCGAAGCTGCGGTTCTGCACCGCGAGCCGGCCCACCAGCGAGTCGAGGCGGGTGGCGATGCGGTACTGGAAGTTGAGGATGGGGTACTGGCCGACCCGCCCGCCCCGCCGCTCGTAGCAGCGCCGGAACATCACCACGTGGCGCGCCTCGTCCCAGCACTGGCGGGCGATGGACAGGCGCAGCTCCCAGTCCGCGTCGGGGAAGTCCGTGAGGTTGCGGGCCGCGATCTCCAGGCCGTTCACCTCCTCGTTCATCTGCCTGTGCAGGAACTCCTGCTGGTGGCGCGGGTCCTCGGGAGGGATGTTGGTCATCTCCGACCACGTCTCGCAGACGGCGAAGCGGCCGTCACGCGCGGGCCCTTCGGCGAAGAACCGGGGATCGAGGCTCAAGGGGCGGACGGCTCCGGGGAGAGCGAGCGGAAGCCCGCCTGCCGGAGGACCTCCTGGATCTCCTCGTCGGTGAACTCGGCCAGCCGCCGGTCCTCGATGTTGACGGCGGGCACGCGGTCCGCGGGGTCGGTCCGGGCCACGCCCACGGCGTTGACCTCGCCTTCGTGGGATTGGAGCGCCGCATTGGCCTGGGCCAGGAAGCGGATGGCGGCCACCACCTTCAGGAGGACCCGCCGGTCCTGCTCCACGAACGTCTTGATCCAGCGGTTGGCGAAGCGCACGTGCTGGATCTCGTCGGCCAGGATGGCCTCGATCACCTCCGCCGTCCCGGCGTCGCCCGCCGCGCGCAGGCCCGCGGCCAGGCCCGCCACCACGTCCATCGCTCCGGCCTCGAAGGTCCGGTTCTGCGTGGCCAGGCGGCCCGGAAGATCCGGGAGGGCGCAGGTCACGTTCCACTCGAAGGCCGAGATGGGGAACTCGCCCTTGACCCCGCCCAGCTCGCGTAGGCGGCGGGCCAGGGCCGACACGTGGCGGGCCTCGTCCCAGCACTGCCGGGCCAGCTCGAGGCGCAGCTCCCAGGGCGCGTCGGGGAAATCGGCGAGGCACTGGGCGGCGATGTCCAGGCTCGTGATCTCGTTGCTCATGTGCCGGTGCACCGTCTCCCGCCGCGCCAGCGGGTGCGCGGCGTCGTGCTCGTGCATCTCGGTGTCGCTCAGAACCAGTCGGAAGCAGCGGTCGCGGGCCGGATTGCTGCGCAGCCGCAGGCCGGCCACGTCGAAATGGCCGATCGCCGTCATGGGCTGGCCTCGGCGGACGCCACCAGCTCCAGCGCGCCCTCGCGCCGGCCGAGGTCCCCGGGCACCGCCGCCGCCAGCCCCAGCTCCCGCCGCATCTCCTGGGCATCCGCGCGCTGCCGCCGCAGGTCGGCCAGGATCCGGTCCACGATCACGAGCGAGGGGGCGTCGAGGATGGGGTCCGTCTCCTCCAGGTAGGTCTCGTACCGCCGGGCCAGCCCCGGCAGCACCGCGTCGTAGAGGGCGGCCAGCCGTTCCGCGGTCGCCTCCACCTTGAGCACGTCGTCCAGGAGCAGCGCGTATCCGCCGGTGGGAGGACGGGAGTGTTGGGCCCGCTCCCGCAGCTCGAAGGTTCGCTTGCCGAGGGCGTCCGCGTGCTGGGCGAAGTCCCAGATGTGGCGGCCGAGCAGGACCTTCACCTCCATCTCGGGGGTGGTGGGCGTCCAGGCCGCCGCGATCTCCATGAGGCGGACCTCGACGAAGCGGAAGGTGGCGATGCGCCGGGCGCGGTCCGCGACGGTTAGGCTCATGCCAGAAGGGCCGCTTCGAGCGCGGCGGCC
>DAINRN010000454.1:0-3469 GCA_036741815.1 Acidobacteriota bacterium | reverse complement strand
GGCCGAAGCAGGGCATCTCGCGGTCCCGGTTGGCCTCGTTGAACGCGATGACGTCGGCCAGCGTCTTGACGCGCGCGGACGGCCCCAGCGCGGCCAGGTAGGCGTTGAGGTCGGCCTTCAGCTCGTAGAGCAGGACCTCCAGCTCGGTCTCGTCGTACTCGCCGAGGTGCGGGATGTCGGCCGGGTCCACGATCACGGCCCCCGCCTTCTGCATCGCCTGCAGCGCGTCGCCGAACAAACGGTCCACGTCCCGGTTGAACCCCGTCAGCTTCTTCCGGGCCACGCCGATGCGCGCGCCCTTGAGACCGTTGGGGTCCAGGAACCGGGTGTAGTCGGTCTCGGAATGGCCGCGGCTGTCGGAGGTCGCGGGGTCGCGCGCGTCCGCGCCCACCAGCGCGCCCAGGACGATGGCCGCGTCCCGCACCGTGCGCGCCATGGGCCCGGCCGTGTCCTGGCTGTGCGCGATGGGGATGATCCCCGCGCGGCTGACCAGCCCCAGGGTGGGCTTGATCCCGACCAGGCCGTTGGCGTTCGAAGGGCACACGATGGAGCCGTCGGTCTCGGTGCCGATGGCGGCCGCGCACAGGCTGGCGGCGGCCGCGGTGCCCGATCCCGAGCTCGACCCGCAGGGGTTGCGGTCGAGGACGTACGGGTTGCGGCACTGGCCGCCGCGCGCCGACCAGCCGGAGGACGACTTGTCCGAGCGGATGTTGGCCCACTCGCTCATGTTGGCCTTGCCCAGCAGCACGGCGCCCGCCGCACGCAAGCGCTCCGCGACGGTGCTGTCGCGCGGTGGGATCGAGCCTTCGAGCGCCAGCGAGCCCGCGGTGGTCGTCATCTTGTCGTGCGTGTCGACGTTGTCCTTGAGGAGGATGGGGATCCCGTGCAGGGGGCCGCGCGGCCCTTTGGCGCGGCGCTCGGCGTCCAGCGCGTCGGCGATCTCCAGCGCCTCCGGGTTCGTCTCCAGGACGCTGCGCAGCGTCGGCCCCTTGCGGTCCATGGCGGCGATGCGGTCGAGATACGCCTGGGTTAGGGCCCGCGCCGTCAGGCGGCCCTCCTTCATGGCTGCCTGGAGCGCGGCGATCTCGACGTCCTCGACCGCGAACGCCCCGTCGGGCCAGGCGGCCCCGTCGCGCAACACCCACGACCCCGCCGCGGCGGCGGTGCCCATGGCCAGGAAACGACGGCGCGACTCGCTCATGCTCATGGCCGTATCTTATGCGCGGCCGCGCCCACGTACCGGGGCGCGATGTCCACGGGCACGGCCGTCAGGCGGTCCAGGACCTTCTGGACCTCGGGGCGCACCACCGCCATCTTGTCGAGCAGCTGTTTGGCCCCCGCGTAATCACCCGCGGCCTGCAGGGTCATGATCTGGCGGGTCAGGGCCTCCACGCCGGCCTTCACCTTGCCGGGATCGACGGTGAACGTGCCGTCGGGATCGACCTTGAACGCGCCGGCGTCGATGAGGGTATTGAGCTGCAGGGCGATCCCGCGGCCGTGGGCCTCGGTCAGGCCGAAGCGGATGGAGCGGAAGCACGAGGCCAGGAAGGTCGTGTACATCGGCCGCTCCATGGCCTTGTCGACCACGCCCTTGTCGAGCAGGTACTGGAGGGCCCACAGGCCGGAGATGTCGGCCTTGGCCTCTTCCAGCGTGCTGCCCACTTCCTTCATCTCCTGGCGCACGGTGGTGGCGCGCCCGGCCACCGTGATGTTGTGCGGGCCGAGGCCGTGCATCAGCTCGTGCATCAGGATGTGCGTGAAGAAGGCGTCGAAGGACAGGTCCTTGCGGTCGCCTTCGGGCAGGGCCACGGCCGCGATGGGCACGAGCACCTTCTCGAACTTTGCCTCCTGCATGTTCTTCAGCATCACCCGCTTGCTGCCCTTCTCCTTCACCACGCGCTCGTCGTTGGGCAGGTTGAAGGCCGCGGTCTGGACACCGCGGTTGGCGTCGCCCGAGGTGAAGACGATGTCGATGACGCGGATGGGGGCCAGGGCCCCGAGCTTCGGGTTGCGCAGGGCGGGATCGATGGGCAGGTGGTCCTCGATGTCCTGGAGCTGCGCGCCGAAGCGCGCGAGCTTCGCGGTGGAGGCGTCGTCCCGCAGGCCGACGAAGGCCTCGAAGGCGGCCTTGAGGTTGAACCACCCGTCCTCGTAGGTCTCGTAGGGCCCGATGGTGGGGTCGATGGACGCGTCCAGCTCCATCCAGGCCACGTCGCTCGCGTAATAGTCGTTGGACAGAAAGGCCGCGGCGCGGGCCTCGAGGTACGCCTTGAGCGAGGGCTGGGCGGTCAGGCTGGCCGCCTCGCGCAGGAGGGCGGCGGCCCGCGCCAGCTCGCCCTGGTACTCGATGCTGTAGGGCATGCCCGTGAGGTGGCCGGCGGGGCCGCGACGGATGTTGGTGAAGAAGCCCCGCACCCGGGGCGACTGCGCCTCGGGCAGGGTCTTGAACCAGGCCTCCACGTCGGCCTTCGACGCGCCCGGCGGGTAGAAGTTCGCCGCCGCCGGCTTGGGCGGCACGCCGGGGATGAACGGCGCGTCCTCGTCGAGGCGGGACCACGGTCCCTTGTTGATCAGGAAGTAGTGCAGCCGCGCGCGGCCGAGCGGGCTCGCGTCCTCGAGCAGCTCGAAGAGCAGCGCCTCGTTGCCCGCCCAGACCTGGCGCAGGAACAAGGGGTCCATGATCCGCGCCGCTTCGATGATGCTGGCCAGGGCCTGGCGCTCGTTCGCGGGAAGACGGCTGGCGTCGGCGGTGATGTCGACGGGCGCGAAGCGCGCGGCCATCGCCTCGAGCTGCGCCGCGTCCGGCATCGCCGCGGCGGGCGGTTCGGCGCCGACAGGCCAGGGCGCCGCCAGCAGTAGCAGTCCGAAGCAGCAAGCGCGGGGCATGCGCATCCTCCTCATTCAGATGTCCAGCTCATTCAAATCTCCAGCACCTTCGGGGCCCGGGTGAGGTTCCGTGAGCCGGTCTTCGTCACCACGGCCACGTCCTCGATGCGCACGCCCCCCAGACCCAGGTAGTAGAGACCCGGCTCCACCGTCACCACATGCCCCGCCCGCAGCGCCCCTGGCCGCCCGGAGATCGAGGGCGGCTCGTGGATCTGCAGGCCCAGGCCGTGGCCGGTGCCGTGGAAGAAGCCCTGCATCCGCCCGGCGCGAACGCCGGTCGTGTATCCCTGGCGGTCGAAGAGCGCCTGGATCTCCTCGTGGATGTCGCGCCCCTCCGCGCCCGGGCGTATCCGCGAATGGCCGATGCGGACTCCCTGGTGGACGATGGCGTACACCTCGTGCAGCCGGGCCGGGGCCTGGCCCCTCACCACCGTGCGCGTCAGGTCACCGTAGTAGCCCGTGCTCTCCGACCGGGGAAAGATGTCCATGACGACCGGCGTGTGGGCACGGATGGGCCCGTGGCCCTCCTCGTGGGGGTCCACCGCCTGGTCCCCCGGCGCGCAGATCGTGTGCGAAGGGACGC
>DAINRN010000453.1:0-3487 GCA_036741815.1 Acidobacteriota bacterium | reverse complement strand
GGGGACGGGGATGCCCTCGTACGCGTTCATCACCGCCGTGAAGGCCACGGCGAGGCTCGCGAAGCCGATCCACTTCCAGGGCGCGGCGCCGCGGGAGCGCACGGCCTTGTAGAGGAAGGCCGCGGCCACCAGGCCGGCGCCGATCCATCCCAGCATATTGGGCACGTACGCCTGCCCGACGTAGAGGTACGCCCGCGGCGGGGACGTGGAGACCCCGCCCGTCACGCCCAGCAGCGCGCCCTGGAAGACGAGCATCCCTCCCAGGGTCACGATGAAGGGCGGGATGCGCAGCCAGGCCACGAGCGATCCCTGCAGGCAGCCGAGGATCGCGCCCAGGACCAGCACCACCGCGAAGGAGGCGGAGAGCGGCCAGCCGCGATTCGTGAAGGCCATGGCCGAGATCGCGCCCAGGAGCCCCGCCAGGGCGCCGACCGACAGGTCGATCTGGCCGGCCACGATCACGAGCACCATCCCGATGGCGAGGATCGACGTGACCGCCATCTGGCGGACCAGGAGCGAGAGGTTGCGCGGCTTGAGGAACGTCCCCTCCGTCATCAGTGAGAAGACGATCCAGATCACGAGCAACGCCCCCACCATGGTCAGGGCGCGCCAGGGGATGCGGAAGCGGGGCGCGGCCACGGCCGCGGCGGGAGCGGCCGCCGCCTGCTCGGGCAGCGGCGGGGCGCTGGGCTCGCTCGGCAGGGGCTGATCCATGTCTCCCTACGCCTTCATGGTGGCGGCGGCCATCACCGTCTCCGGGGTCGCCGCGGAACCGTCGAGCTGCGCGGTGGGGCGCCCCTGACTCAGGACCAGGACCCGCTGGCTCATCCCCAGCAGCTCCGGCAGGTCCGAGGAGACGAGCACGACCCCCAGCCCGCGCGCCGCCAGCTCCGCGATGAGCTGGTAGATCTCCGCCTTCGCCCCCACGTCGATCCCCCGCGTGGGCTCATCGAGGAAGAGCACGCGCGGCTGGGCCATCAGCCACTTGGCCAGCACGACTTTCTGCTGGTTCCCTCCCGAGAGCTGGTTGACGAGCGCGTGCAGGCCGGGCGCCTTGATCCGCAGCGACGCGAACAGCGCCCGCGCCTCGTCCTCCCGTGAGCGGTGGTCGAGGAGGCCCCGATGGGTGAACCTCCGCAAAGTGGCCAGGGTGATGTTCTCGGCGATCGACGCCTCGAGGACCAGTCCGAAGCGCTTGCGGTCCTCGCTGACCAGGGCCAGGCCGGCGGCGATCGCCTCCGCCGGCGAGGGGAAGGGCGCGCGGGCCGCCTGCCCACCCACGGAGAGCCGGCCCGTCACCCGGCTGCGCGAGGCGCCGAAGAGCGAGCTGACGAGCGCGGTCCGCCCCGCGCCCATGAGGCCCGCGATCCCCAGCACCTCTCCCTGCCGCACGTCGAAGGAGACGTCGCGCAGCACCAGGCGGCCCGGGTTCAACGGGTCCTCCACCGACCAGTGCTCCACCTTCAGCAGCGAGGCCCCCTCGCGAACGGGCGGCCGCGGGTAGAGGTTCTTGACCTCGCGGCCCACCATGAGCGCGATGACGCGGTCGGTGGTGAGCTCCGCGGTGGGCGCCGTGACCACCGAGCGGCCGTCGCGCAGGACCGTGATGCGGTCGGCGATCTGGAAGACCTCCTCCAGGCGGTGGCTGATGTAGATCATGGACACGCCGCGGCCCCGCAGCTCGCGGAGGAAGGCGAGCAGCCGGCGGGCGTCGGCCTCGGTCAGGCCGGCCGTGGGCTCGTCGAGGACGAGGATGGACGCGTCTTTGGCCAGGGCCTTGGCGATCTCCACCATCTGCTGCTGGCCGATGCCCAGCTCCTTGACCTTGCGCTCCGGGTCCACGTCCAGGCCCACCAGCGCCAGGGCCCGCTCGGCCTCGGCCCGCACGCGGTCCCAGCGGATGAGGCCAGCGCGGACGGGCTCCCGCCCCAGCAGCAGGTTCTCGGCCACCGACAGCTCGGGCACGAGGGCCAGCTCCTGGGCGATGAGCGCGATGCCGTGCTCCTCGCCCGCGCGCAGGTTCTTGAAGTGGACGGGCTTGCCGTCGAGGAGGATCTCGCCCTGGTAGGTGCCCGTGGGGTAGTAGCCGCAGAGAATCTTGATGAGCGTGCTCTTGCCCGCGCCGTTCTCCCCGCACAGCGCGTGGACCTCGCCCTTCTTCAGGTCGAAGGAGACGCCGTCGAGGGCCCGCACCCCCGGGAACTCCTTGACGATCGACTTGAGCTCGAGCAGCGCCATGGGGGCTACTTCTTCGGCCACTGCTCCTTCGGCACGTCTTTGTAGACGTCCTCCAGCTTCTGGTAGCCGTCGGCGATGACGGTGGACACCATGTTGTCCTTGTCCACCTGGATGGGCTCCAGAAGGATGCTGGAGATGTCCTTCTTGCCGTTGTTCACCGGTTTCGTGGGATCGGTCACCGGCTGCTTCTTCGCCATCATCACCGCGACCTCGGCCGCCTTGGTGGCCAGGAGCTTGATGGGCTTGTAGACGGTCATGCTCTGCGTCCCCGCCACGATGCGCTGACAGGCCGCGAGCTCCGCGTCCTGGCCCGAGACCGGGACCTTGCCCGCCAGCTTCTGCTCGGCCAGGGCCTGGATGGCCCCGCCCGCCACGCCGTCGTTGCTGGCCACCACCGCGTCCACCTTGTTGCCCGAGCGGGTCAAGGCGTTCTCCATGATCTTCAGGGCCTCGACCGCCTGCCAGTCCTTGGCCCACTGGTCGGAGGCGATCTTGATGTCGCCCTTGTCCACCAGCGGCTGGATGATGTTCATCTGCCCCTTGCGGAAGAGCAACGCGTTGTAGTCGGTGGGGGCGCCGCCGATGAGCACGTAGTTGCCCTTCGGCGCTCGCTTCACGATGTAGTCCGCCTGCAGCTCGCCCACGCGCACGTTGTCGAAGGAGATGTAGAGGTCCAGGTCGGAGTCGTTGATGATCCGGTCGTAGGCGATGACGGGCACGCCCGCCTTGTGGGCGGACTCCACGATGATGGCGGCGGTCTTGCCGTTGTGCGGAGCCATGAGCAGGACGTCCACGCCCTGGGTCAGGAGGTTCTCCGCCTGCGAGTTCTGCAGGGCATCGTTGCCGTTGGCCGCCTGCACCAGGACCTCGGCCCCCAGCTCCTTGCCCCGGGCCACCACCAGGTCGCGGTCGCGCTGCCAGCGCTCCTCCTTGAGGGTGTCCATGGAGAAGCCGATCTTGATCTTCTTGCCGCCGGCGTCCCCCGGGGCGCCGCCGCTGCCCGTGTCCCCTCCCTTGCCGCCGCAGCCGAAGAGGAGGGAGACGGAAACGAGAACCGCGGCAGCCGAATCGAAGCGCATCGCGCGAGCCTCCTGCTGGGCCATGGTCGTTCGACGATCTCGATTAAGGAACGCGGCGGATCGAAGTCGGAGACTACGCCCGTCGGCGCGGGGCGTCAACACAGGCGACCGAGGATGTAGGGAACACATCATTAGTCCGCTTTCTAGAACAAGTGATCGGTCCGCTTTTC
>DAINRN010000452.1:0-3491 GCA_036741815.1 Acidobacteriota bacterium | reverse complement strand
CGTGAAGACGATCTTCGCCACCCGCGGGTCCTCCACCAGCGCGGCGGCCACGGCGTCGTCCGCGGCCACCACGTTCACCACCCCGTCCGGGATCCCCGCCTTCCTGCACAGCTCGCCGATGCGCAGGCCGACGAGGGTGGTGGCCGGGGCGGGCTTCAAGACGACCGTGTTGCCCGCGGCCAGCGCGGTGGCCACGCCGGAGATCGAGATCGCGAACGGGTAGTTCCACGGCGTGATGACGAGGACCGTCCCGTACGGGACGTGGAGCAGGCGGCACTCCTTGTGGACGAAGAGCGGGACCTCGCTCTCCACCTCCTCTTCGCGCAGGGCGTCCTCCGCGCCGAGCGCGAGGTGCTTGAGCGCGGCCAGGGCGGGGAGGATCTCCACCAGATGGGCCTCGGCCGCCGGCTTCCCCTGCTCGCGCGAGATGAGGGCGGCCACGGCGTCGGCATCGTCCAGGATCGCCTGGCGCAGCCGCAGGAGCAGCCGGCCCCGTCCCGCGAAGCCCAGCGCGGCCCAGGCGGGAAAGGCCTGCCGCGCCGCGTCCACGGCCTCGCCCGCCTGCTGCCCGTCGAGCAGGGTCACCTCGGCGAAGGCCGCCCCGCTGGCGGGATCGACCACGGCCCGCACGCCCGCGCGGCCGGCCACTTCGCGGCCCGCCACGAGCGAGCCGTGGCGAGCCAGGCCGGCGGCCGCGGTGCTCTCCGCGAGGCTGGCCATCAGGAGCGGCGCGTCCCCATGGCGCCCATTCTAATCCTTGTGCAATGGAGGGCCGCGCCGGCGACCGCGGCGGACGGGGCTTAAGATGGAAGTGTGGAAGAGAGCCCCGAGCTCGACGCGCTGCGCGAGGCCAACGCGCGCTTCTATCGCGCCCTGGAGACGCTGGACGTCGAGGCCATGGACCATCTCTGGGCCCACGAGGGCTGGGTGCGCTGCGTCCACCCGGGATGGGACATCCTGGCAGGCTGGGAGGCGGTCCGGCAGTCGTGGGAGCAGATCTTCGCCAACACCCGCTGGCTCCGCGTCACCCCCACCACGATCGAGGTCGCGATCATCGGCGACGTCGGTGTCGTGGTGTGCTCCGAGAACATCACCGCCACCACCGAGGGCGACGTGGGCGTGGCGGTCGCCCAGGCCACCAACCTCTTCCGCCGGAGCGGCCAGGGGTGGCAGATGATCCACCACCACGCCTCGCCCGCGCCCGTCCGCGTCACCCAGCCTTTCAGCGGGACCGCGCAGTAAGCGCTAGCGCAGGTGTCCGATCTTGGACTGGAGGAAGGCGCGGCCCCGCTTGAACTCCGTCACGTCGCCCCGAGCGAGGGCCGCGATGGCCTCGCCCGCGCGCGAGGCCAGCTCGGGCTGATCCATCTCCGCGAGCTCCTCCTGCACCTGCCGGAGCTTCGTCGTGATGCTGTCGAGGGTGCCCACGTCGGTGGCGTTCAGGGTCGACAGCAGGACGTCGATGCGGGTCGCGGTGGGCATGGGTGACCGTATCCCGCGGCGGCGCGCAGTGTCAAGGAAGGAGGAGTCACCTCCAACCGAGCGTCATGACGTTCACCACGCGCAGGATGCGGATCTCGAGCGTGCGCGTGGCCCCCGGCCGGAAGGTCGCGAAGATGGAGTCCGTCCGGGTGTTGTCGTCCCATCGCACCTCCACCTTCACCTCGTGGCGTCCCGGCTTCACCCTCACGACCTCGTCGACGCTTCCCTTGCGGATCCGGAGGGAGAGGATCTTCTTCGTGACCTTGCCGCCGAACCCCTGGTCGAGGACCTCCTGGTCGTCGATCCAGACGCGCAGGTTGCCGCTGCGCAGGTGATGGTCGAAGTCGATGGCCAGGCGCCCGGGCTCGTTCGCGTCCTCCGGCGCGGGGGTGGGAGCCGCACGGGACGGCGCGGCGCGCTCCACGGCGGGTGGCGCGGGCGTGCGCTTCTCGTAGGTGAGGGCAGCGAGCAGGCCGGCCACGAGGAGCATCGCGGCGCCGATCGCCAGCGCCGTTTGCTTGAGGCGCGGGTTGGAGGGTTCCGCCGCGGCTCTGCGCGGCGCGGCCGGCGTCGGCGTGAGCGGCAGGAGCTCCGCGAGGAGGGAGTCGTCCTCCCGCGCGCGGCCCGAGACCCTCGTGCCCTCGCCATTCTGGGACGACCAGGCCGCGCGGTGTCGCGGCGGCCGGTCCGCGAGGACGTCGTCGATGTCTTCGGCCATGGCCTCGCCGTCGGGATAGCGGTCGGCGGGGGCCTTGGCGAGCGCGCGGAGCACGACGTAGTCCGCCGCCTCGGGGATCCCCGGCGCCAGCGTGGAAGGCGCCGGCGGCCGCTCGGTCTGGACGCGCGAGAGAATGGCGGTGACGTTCTCCGCGGCGAAGGCGGCGCTGCCGGTGAGGAGGCGGTAGGCGATGGCGCCCGCGGCGAACAGGTCGCTCCGCCCGTCCACGGGATCGCCCCGCGCCTGCTCCGGCGACATGTAGAGCGGGGTGCCGAAGAACTGGCCGGCCGCGGTCAGGTCCTGCTGCGGCACCTTGGCGATGCCGAAGTCCATGACCTTGACCTCGCCCGACGGGAGCAGCATGACGTTGGCAGGCTTGATGTCGCGATGGATGACGCCCTGGGAGTGGGCGTGGTGCAGCGCGCGGGCCAGGCGGGCGGTGACGCGCAGCGCCTCCCGCCACTCGAGGGGAGCGCCGGCCGCGGTGGCCTCCGCCAGCGTCGAGCCGCGCAGGTACTCGAGGGCGATGAAGAGGGTGCCGGTATCGGCGTCGCGGCCCACGTCGTGGACGACCACGATGCCCGGATGGGCCAGGCGCGCCGCCACCCGCGCCTCGCCCAGGAAGCGCTTCTCGAAGGCCTCCCGCTCCTCGCCCGGGGTGACGAACGCCAGGTGGATCGTCTTCAGGGCGACGGGCCGGCCCAGGACCGGGTCGTCCGCGAGGTAGACGATCCCCATCATCCCGCGGCCCAGCTCCTGCCGGATCTCGTAGCGCCCGATCTTTCCCGGAAGCTCCCCCGCCATCGCGCGCACGATAGCGCAACTCGGGCTTTGGCCGCCGGGCGACCCCGCCTTGTAGAATGGCCCGATGCCGAAGCAGGCCCGGTACAAGGTCGTGATCCTGGGCTCGGGGCCGGCCGGCCTGACCGCCGCCCTCTACGCCTCGCGCGCCAACCTCGAGCCGCTGGTGGTGGAGGGTGGAGGGGGCGACGACCCCACCGACGTCCCGGGTGGACAGCTCATGCTTACGACCGACGTGGACAACTATCCGGGCTTCCCGGAGGGAGTCCTGGGCCCCGACCTCATGGAGAAGATGCGGAAGCAGGCCGCGCGCTTCGGCACCGAGTACGCCTCGGGCGCCCTCAAGGAGGTGGAGCTGGGCCGGCGTCCCTTCGCGCTCACCCTGGGCGACGGCGCGGTCGAGGCGGACACCCTCATCGTCGCCACCGGCGCGCGCGCGCGCTGGCTGGGCCTGCCCGAGGAGCTGGAGTTCCGGACCAGGATCGGCGGC
>DAINRN010000451.1:1833-3530 GCA_036741815.1 Acidobacteriota bacterium | reverse complement strand
CGGGCTGCGACATCGTGATCGAGGTCGTGGTCGAGAGCCTGGACGCCAAGCGCGAGGTCTACAAGGCCCTCGACGCGGTGTGCCCCGCGCACACGATCTTCGCCTCCAACACGTCGTCCCTGTCGATCACCGAGATGGCCGCGATCACCAGGCGTTCCGACCGTTTCGTGGGCCTGCACTTCTTCAACCCGGTGCCCTTGATGAAGCTGGTGGAGGTCGTGCGGTCGCCCCTCACCTCGCAGGACAGCTTCGAGCGCGCGGTGGCCTTCGCCCGGACCCTGGGCAAGACGCCGATCCGGGCCGGCGACAGGACCGGATTCATCGTGAACCGGCTGCTGGTGCCCTACCTCCTGGATGCCATCCGGGCCGTGGAGGAAGGCGTCGGGTCCGTCCCGGACATCGACGAGGGCATGCGCCTGGGCTGCGGGCATCCCATGGGCCCGCTCACGCTCCTGGACTTCGTCGGCCTGGACACCACGTACTCGATCGCCAACATCATGTTCGACGAGTTCCGCGAGAAGCGGTTCGCGCCCCCGCCGCTGCTCAAGCGGATGGTGCAGGCCGGCCTCTACGGCCGCAAGTCGGGCAGGGGCTTCTACGACTACTCGCAGGACCCGCCCCGGCCCATGGCCGGCCTGGTCTGAGGCGGGCATTGATGACCTACGAGACCCTCATCGTCGAGACCCGGGACGGGGTGGCCACCGTGACCGTCAACCGGCCCGAGAAGCTCAACGCCCTGAGCGACCGCGTCATGGAGGAGCTGGACGCGGCCTTCGCCGCCCTGGGAGAGGCCGCGGACGTGCGCGGGGTGATCCTGACCGGGACGGGCGAGAAGGCCTTCGTGGCGGGAGCGGACATCGCTGAGCTCGCCACGCAGAGCCCCGTGGAAGGCCAGGAGCGGTCCGTGCGCGGGCAGAAGGTCCTCGACCGCATCGAGCGGCTCGGCAAGCCGGTGGTGGCGGCGGTCAACGGCTTCGCTCTCGGCGGCGGGTGCGAGCTGGCCCTGGCCTGCCATGTCCGCGTCGCGTCGGAGAACGCCCGCCTGGGGACTCCGGAGGTCAAGCTCGGGATCATGTGCGGCTACGGAGGCACCCAGCGGCTGCCGCGGCTCGTGGGCAAGGGCCGCGCGCTGGAGATGCTTCTCACCGGCGAGATGGTGGACGCCCAGGAGGCGCTGCGCATCGGCCTCGTGAACCGGGTGGTGCCGAAGGACAAGCTGCTGGCCGAGGCGGACGCGCTCCTGCGGAAGATGTTGGCCAACGGCCCCGTCTCCCTGCGCTTCACGCTTCTGGCCGTGAACGACGGCCTCGAGATGCCGCTCCACGAGGCGCAGCGCGCGGAGGCCACGCTCTTCGGGCTCATCTGCTCGACGGGAGACATGAAGGAGGGCACCAAGGCCTTCCTCGAGAAGCGGCCCGCGAAGTTCCAGGGGAAGTGATGGCCCGGGCCCGGCGCGCTTGACGCGGCGCGACACGGCGACGTCCGGCCATCCCGACGCGCGGGGGCTGCGGGTGGCGGTCGTCCGCGCCGGATTCCATCCCGAAGTGGCGGACGGCCTGCTGTCCGGCGCCCTCCAGGCCTTGCGGGAGATGGGCCTTCCGGACGAGGGCGTGACCGTGGCCGACGTCCCGGGCGCGTTCGAGCTCCCGCTGGCGGCGCGGGCGGCCGCGCGGTCGGGCCGGTTCGACGCGCTGGTC
>DAINRN010000451.1:0-1823 GCA_036741815.1 Acidobacteriota bacterium | reverse complement strand
CTACGAGCACATCGCGCGCGAGGCGACCGCGGGCCTGGCCGAGGTGGCGCGCGAGACGGGCGTGCCCGTCGGCTACGGGCTCCTGACCGTGGGCGACCTCGCCCAGGCGCGCGCCCGGTCCGCCCCCGGACCGGGGAACAAGGGCGCGGAGGCCGCGCGGGCCGCAGTGGCCATGGTCCACGTGCTGCGCAAGCTGGGGAAGGAGGGTTAGGCTCCCGGTCATGGGGACGCGGACCAAGGCCCGGGAGTGCGCCTTCCAGATGCTCTACCAGTGGGACGTGACCCGCGAGCCCATGGACCGGGTGGCCGGCCTCTTCTGGCAGGTGCGCACGAGCACGCCGGAGACCCGCGCCATGGCCGAGCGTCTGGCGCGCGGGGGACAGGCGGAGGTGGAGCGCCTGGACGAGGCCATCTCCGCCGCCTCCACCAACTGGCGCTTCGAGAGGATTGCGGCCGTGGACCGCAACATCCTGCGCATCGCGGCCTACGAGCTGATGAAGGAGCCGCAGACGCCGTCGAAGGTGATCATCGACGAGGCGGTGGAGATGGCCAAGCGCTTCGGCGAGGCCGACTCGCCGTCCTTCGTGAACGGCGTCCTGGACGCGGTGATGCGCACGGTGCGCGGCCCGCAAGGCCCCGCCCGATGAGCGACGAGCCGCCGGTCGAGGGCTGGCCCGGCGAGTCCGCCCAGCGGCTGGAGAAGGCCTCCGCCCTGCGCGAGCGGGGCATCGACCCGTACCCGAACCGCTTCGTCGGCAAAGAGAGCCTGGCCGCCCTCCGCGCCGAGCACGGCGACAAGACCTTCGAGCAGCTGGAGGCCCTGGCCAGGGACGTGCGCATCGCCGGGAGGGTGATGACCCTCCGCCCGCAGGGCAAGGTCTCCTTCGCGACCCTGTCCGACGGCGAGGCCACCCTGCAGGTCTACGTGCGGCAGGACGACCTGGGCGAGGAGGCCTACCGCCTGCTCGACCTCGTGGACCGTGGCGACTTCATCGGCGTCTCCGGCCGCCTGATGCGCACGCGCAAGGGCGAGCTGTCCGTGCAGGCGAAAACACTCTCCTTCCTGAGCAAGGCGCTGCTCCCGCCGCCGGAGAAATGGCACGGGCTGGCGGACGTGGAGGCGCGGTACCGGCAGCGCTACGTGGACCTCATGGCCAACCCCGACGTGCGCCGCGCCTTCGTCGCGCGCAGCGCGATGGTGCAGGAGATCCGGCGTTTCCTGGACGAGCGCGGCTACATCGAGGTGGAGACCCCGATGATGCAGCCCGTCCCCGGCGGCGCTCTGGCCCGTCCCTTCAAGACCCACCACAACGCCCTGGGGATGGACCTCTTCCTCCGCATCGCGCCCGTCCCCTACGTGGATCTCGACGTCGGACCGAAGATTTCCCTCGGCGCGACGCTGTGGGATGTGCCAGATCCGCCCGAGGCCGCGTTCGGCTACGGCGGGTACGCGGATCTTCGAATCGGTTCGCGCTACGTGAAGTTCGGGCCGCGTTTCGAGGTCGTGAAAATTGCTCACAGCACTTTCACCGACACGGGCTGGATCCTCACGCCGCTGATGGCCCGCGTGGTCCAATTCGCCCGCCTCACGCGGACCATAACCCGCCCGCGACGTTTCCACCCGCCGCAGAATCTGCGACACACGGCTCTGCGACAAACAGAACTCCTTCGCCAACTGCTCCTGCGACCAGCCGCGAGTCTGCCGGGCGAGATAGATCGCCTGATCGCGGTCCGAAGGCGGACGTTTCTTGCGGGGCAGCGTACGGTGGTCGGGCTTGGGCGGCGACGTGGTCATGGCGGTGCTCCTGGGGTTGGAGTGGTGG
>DAINRN010000450.1:0-3538 GCA_036741815.1 Acidobacteriota bacterium | reverse complement strand
TCCTCGCTTCTATCGAGCGCTTTTGTCAGCGAATCTCTGGGTCAGGACACTAGCTTCCGCCATCCATAAGCAGCCTCCTGTTCAGGTCACTGTTCAAGTCGCCGCTCATCTCCAGATCGATTGAAGCGCGCCCGCGTTGCAGAAGTGTGAAGCGGAGGGAACGGGTGCGTGACGGCCGGACGCCGCCGCGCCGTCACCTCGCCGTCACGCCCTGGTCGCGCCGGCCTCGCACCCTCGCCGCGTGGAAGG
The DNA here is from genome assembly GCA_036741815.1 of Acidobacteriota bacterium. Lineage (GTDB taxonomy): Bacteria > Acidobacteriota > Vicinamibacteria > Fen-336 > Fen-336 > DAINRN01. The sequence continues at coordinate 3,289 of DAINRN010000450.1, read as the reverse complement.
CGGGGACGCCCCGGAGATCCTTCTCTTCATCCTGGACGCCGGCGGAGGTCACCGCAGCGCCGCCAACGCGCTCGTGGAGGCGGCGCGCCGCCAGGGCCGCCCGTGGCGCTTCCGGGTCGTGAGCCTGAAGGACGTCTTCGCGCCCCTCGACTTCGGCCGCCGCCTGACCGGCCAGCCCATGGAAGACACCTACAACAGCCTGGTGCGACAACGGCGCACGCTGTTCCTCGCCACCGTGCTCCGTGGGTTCCAGTGGCTCATCCGTCGCATGAGGACACGCCTCTGCCGGCTGCTGGGCTCCGAGCTCAAGGACCGGCCCCCGCAGCTCGTGGTCTCGTTGGTCCCGAACTTCAACGGCGTCAACGCCGAGGCCGTGCGCCAGTGCCTGCCGGGCACGCCCTATTTCGTACTGCTGACCGACTTCGCGGACTTCCCCCCGCACTTCTGGCTGGAGCGAGAGCTGGACCGCGTGATCGTGGGCAGCGGCCACGCCGTCACCCAGGCCATGGAGCTCGGGCTGCCCGCCGCGCGCATCACCCGCACCTCGGGGATGGTCCTGCATCCACGCTTCTATCCGCCCGCGGGCCTCGAGACGCGGGAGCGCGTGCGCGGGGAGATGGGTCTCGGCCCCGGCGACTTCACGGTCCTCGTCCTCTTCGGGGGCAAGGGCTCGCCCGAGATCCGGCCCTTGTGCGAGGCGCTGCTGCGGGAGGCCGGCGACCTGCGCGTGGTCGCGATCTGCGGCGACAACCCCGCGCTCTTCGACAGCCTGGGCGAGATGGAGGCCCGGTCCGGCGGCCGCCTCCACCGCCTGGGCTTCACGGACCGGGTGGCGGACTACCTGGCGGCGTGCGACGTGCTCGTGACCAAGCCGGGACCGGGATCGCTGGCCGAGGCCTTCCACCAGCAGGTGCCGGTGGTGGTGACGTGCAACGCGCGGACCATCCCGCAGGAGCGCTACAACGCGCGGCTCGTGCGCGAGGGAGGCTTCGGCCTGGTCGTCCGCCGGTGGCAGCAGATACCGGCGGCGGTGGCGTCGCTCCACCGCGACCCGGCGCGACTTCTGTCCTGCCGCGCGCGCCTGGCCGAGCTCCCATCCAACCGCGCGGTCTTCGAGGCGTTGGACGTGTTCGCCGACGCGCTGGAGCCGGACTACACCGTCAGCGCGGCCTCCGCCCGCCGTGCCCCCTGACGCGGGGACAGGAGGCCGGCTGCGCCGAGGGCCTGCTCGAGGTCGAGGACCAGGTCCTCGGGATCTTCCAGCCCGATGGAAAGCCGCACCAGGTCCTCGGGCAGGCGCCGCGCCCGCCGGACTTCGGCGGGGATGGCGGCGTGGGACATGCGGCAGGGCAGGCTGGCGGAGGAGTGGATGCTGCCGAAGCTCACGCTGGTCGAGAAGAGCCGCAGGGAATCGATGAGCCGCGCCGACGGGTCGACCGCGCCGGTCTCGAACGAGACGACCGCGCCCGCTCCGCGCGATTGCGCGCGCAGACGCGCGTGGCCGGGGTCCGAGCGCAGCCCCGGATAGCGCACGGCGAGGCCGCGCGCCCGCAGGTATGAGGCGACGCGGTGGGCGCTCGCCTGCTGGCGGTCGCAGTTCCGGGCCTGCAGAGCCACACCTCGCCGGTCCAGGCGCACGGCCAGCGTCTGCATCCCCCGCAGGAGCAGGAAGGCGTCGAACGGCGCAAGCCCCGCGCCTTCCGCGTTCTGCACGAAGGCAATCTCGTCCGCCAGCCGCTCGTCCTTGACCGCCACGGAGCCCGCGGTGACGTCGCCGTGGCCGGACAGGTACTTGGTGGCCGAGTGGACGACGATGTCGGCACCCAGGTCCAGCGGATGCTGAAGGTAGGGACTGAGGGCCGAGGCGTCGACGCAAAGCCACGCGCCGCGGCCGTGGGCCAGCTCGGCCAGCCTCCGCAGGTCGGGCACGCGCAGGAGCGGGTTGGTCATCGACTCCACGTGGACCATGCGGGTGCGCGGCCCGATGGCGGCGGCCGCCGCGGCGTCGTCCGTCAGGTCCGCGTAGCGCACGAGGACGCCGCGGGGCGCGACCAGGCGCGAGAAGAGGCGGTAGGTCCCCCCGTAGAGGTCGTCGCCGGCCACCAGCTCGTCGTCCGGCCGCAGCAGCCGCGTCACCGCGGTGAGCGCGGCCAGGCCGCTCGTGAACGCGAAGGCGCGCGTGCCGCGGTCCAGGCGCGCGAGCTGCGCCTCCAGCACGGCGCGCGTCGGGTTGCCGCTGCGCGAGTAGTCGTAGGGTCCGGGCTCGAGCGCCCCGGGCTGGTCGAAGGTCGCCGTCTGATAGATGGGCGTGGCCAGCGGGCGGAAGGGGTCGCCGGGACAGGCGTCGAAGGCGAGGAGCTCCGTGGCGGGCTTCACGCGGAGGCCTCGTCCACTTCATCGGCGACCGCCTCGTGCCCATCGGCCGCGACGAACGTGCGCTCACGGACGAGGTCGAAGAGGTCGGCCATCACCGACTCCGCGGTCGGCCAGCGCCCGGCGCCCTTGCCGGACAAGACGACCGGAGGCCCGCCGTCGAGGTGGAAGACGACGCCGTTCTGCTCGTCGCGCAGGCCGCTCAGCGGGTGCGCGGCGGGCAGACGCTCCGGGGCCACCGTCCCCCGCACGTCGCGGCCGGCGACCTGCAGCCGTCCCAGGAGGCGGACGCATCCCTCCTCGCCGGCGTCCCGTCCCGAAGCGGGACGGACACCCTCGATGCCGGCGCGCGAGACGATCTCGGCTTCGCGCCCGAAGGCGACGCGGGACAGGATGCGCAGCTTGGCCTCCAAATCGATCCCCTGGAGGTCGTGCGACGGGTCGGCCTCCGCCAGGCCCTCGGCCTGGGCGCGGCGCACCGCGGCCGCCAGGGAATGTCCCTCGGCCATGCGGTCGAGGACGAACCCGGTGGTCCCGTTCAGCGCGCCTTCGATCGAGCGCAGCCGGCGCGTGGCGGCCAGCCGGGCGGCGGTCTCCAGCACGGGGACGGCTCCGCCCACCGTCGCCGAGCAGCGCAACGCCGTGTGATGCCGTGTGGCCAGACGCGCCAGCTCGGGGCCGCGCGCGGACACCAGCGCCTTGTTGGCCGAGACCACGGCCTTGCCCGCGGTCAGCGCCCGCCGGGCCAGCGACGCCGCCGGCTCGACGCCGACGATGGCCTCGACCACGACCTCCGCGGCATCGACGACGGCCGCCGCGTCCGTGGTGAGGAGCGCCGCCGGCGCTTCGCCGGCGTGCCGCGCGGGATCCCGCACCGCGATGCCGGCAACCTCGAAAAGATCGGGGCAGGCCTGGA
>DAINRN010000449.1:0-3564 GCA_036741815.1 Acidobacteriota bacterium | reverse complement strand
ATCGGCGCCCGCCAGGTCGGCGCCGGTCAGCTCGGTGGCGTCGGTCCCCGCGCGTTCCCTGGCCCAGGCCAGCGCCCTCCGCGGGTCTCCCTCGAGGCGGGCGCCCCGCGCCACGGAGCCCGCGCGCTCCGCGATCTCCGCCGGGCGCGCCGCGCGGTCCACGCGCGGCCGGGTGAGGACGACGTCGCGCGCCAGGGGGAACAGGACCTCCGCCATGCCGCGGATGTCCTTGTCGCGCATCGCGCCGAACACGAGGACGAAGGGCCCGATCCCGCGGAGGTGATCCGCCAGCGCCAGCGCCGCCGCGGGGTTGTGGGCGCCGTCGAGGAGGACGGGCGGACGCCCCGGGACGCGCTCCAGCCGGCCCGGCCAGCGGGCCCCGCTCAAGGCGGCTGCCGCCGCCTCGAGGTCGTGGTCGACGCCGGCGGCACGGGCCTCCTCCAGCAGGCGGAGGGCCACGAGCGCGTTGTCGGCCTGGTGGGCTCCCGGCAGCGGCCGCAGGCCCCGGTACTCCGCGCGCGGCGTCACGATGTCCAGCCCCGAGGCGCCGGGGCGGACGTCCACGCCCGCCCGCGCGTCCAGGAGGCGCGCGCCCAGGGCGCGCGCGCTCTCCACGACGGCGCCTCTGGCTTCCGCGGCCATCGGTCCCAGGACCGTGGTGCGTCCCGCGCGCAACACGCCTGCCTTCTCGCGCGCGATGGCCTGCAGCGTCGCCCCCAGGTAGGCCTCGTGGTCGAGGTCCACGCTCACGATCGCCGAGGCCACGGGCTCCACCACGTTGGTGGCGTCGAGCCGCCCTCCCATCCCCACCTCGAGGACCGCGACCTCGACCCCCGCGTCGCGGAAGTGGAGGAAGGCGGCCGCGGTGATGGCCTCGAAGTACGTGGGATGCGCGGCCATGGTCCCCGTGCGCACGAGCGCGCCGGCCGCGACGCGCACGCGCTCCACCGCGCGGTCGAGGTCTCCGTCTCTGATCTCGCGGCCGTCCACCGCGATCCGCTCGTTCACGCGCAGGAGGTGCGGCGAGGTGTATCGGCCGACGCGGCGGCCGGAGGCGCGGAGGACGGCGTCCGCGTAGGCCACGACCGAGCCCTTCCCGTTGGTGCCCGCCACGAGGAGAGAGCGGAACGCGGCCTCGGGATGATCCAGACGCTCCACGAGCGCGCGGATGGTCTCGAGACCGAACTTGACGCCCAGTTGCGTGCGCGACGCCAGATACCGCGCGGCGCGGCGCGGCTTTCGTTCTGGGGACGCCCGCGGCATGCCCCGCGATTATCGACGAGCGGCGACCGCGGTGGGGCAGCCGGACACGTGGTGTGGAAAAGTGGAAGAAAATGTGGAAGACTCCCAGGGCACTGTGTTCAAAGGGACTTACCGGCATCGGATCGATCCCAAGGGCCGCGTGCCCGTGCCCGCGGCCTTCCGACGGGTGCTGGCCGAGACGGGGTCGGAGACGGTTGTGGTGACGCTCCTCGACCAGTGCCTGGCGGCGTATTCAACTCATGAATGGTCCCGTGTCGAGTCATCCCTGGCTGCCCTGCCTCCGTTCAGTAAGCCGGTCAAGGCTCTGTCCCGCCTGCTCTCCAGCCGGGCGGTCGACTGCCGACTGGACGTCCAGGGCCGCATCCTCCTCCCTTCCGCGCTGCGCGCGGCGGCGAAGCTCGGGCGCGAGGCCGTGGTCGCCGGGGTCCTGAACCGGTTCGAGATCTGGGAGCCCACGGCCTGGTCCGCGTTCCTCGCGGACTCGGAGCGCGTACTGGACGACGCCAGCCTCGAGATTGCGTGGCCCCCGCCACTGGCCTCCGGGCCCGTTCCCGGACCTCCGGCGCGGCGCCCCCGTCCACAAGGAAACCCTAGCCGGTAGTTGCTTTTCCGCTTGACACCGGGAGGCCCCAACCCTAGACTCCTGGTGGAAATTTGTGGAGAGAAGTGGTCTGGATCCGCGTCATTGATGCGGACCCGGCCCGGTTTCTCTCTCACGGCCACGGGGCCTAGGGGAGCGAGCTTCGAGGATGCTGCGCGGGAACCATCCGGCGCGTATCGACGACAAGGGACGGATCAAGATCCCGAACGGGTTCCGCTCCGTAGTCGAGGCGCGCTACGGACCCGAGCTGTTCGTCACCAGCGTCACGGGCGAGTACGTCCGCGTGTACCCCATGGCCGTCTGGCTCGAGGTGGAGCGCAAGCTGGCGGAGGTCCCGTCCTCGAACCCCTCCAAGCAGCGCTTCCTCGACCGCGTGAACTTCTTCGGCCAGGTGGCGGCCATGGACAAGCAGGGCCGCGTGCTGCGCGAGAGCGCGGCCATGGCGGGCGAGGTCAGCGTGCTGGGTCTGCAGAACCACCTCGCGCTGTGGAACCAGGGGCGGCTGCAGGAGCGGCTGTTCAAGAAGGAGCCGTTCACCGACGAGGACGGGCGCGTGCTGTCGGGGTTCGGGATCTGATGTGCAGGGCGGCCATGCGAGCGTGCTGCTCGCGGAGAGCCTGGAGCAGCTGGCGGTGAAGCCCGGCGGACTGTACGTGGACGGCACGGTGGGCCCGGGGGGCCACGCGGCGGCCATCCTGGAGCGGAGCGGCCCCGACGGGCGGCTCATCGGGATCGACCGCGACGCGGAGGTCCTGGAGCGGGCGGGCGAGCGGCTGCGGCCGTTCGGCGCGCGCGCGCGCCTCGTCCACGCCGACTACCGCGAGATCCCGGGCGTGCTCGCGGGCGCGCGCGCGGACGGGATCCTCCTCGACCTGGGCACGAGCTCGGTGCAGCTCGACACGCCGGAGCGCGGCTTCAGCTTCCGGGCCGAGGGGCCGCTGGACATGCGCATGGACCGGAGCGCCGGGCAGACCGCCGCCGACGTGGTGAACCGCACCAGCGAGCCCGAGCTGGCCGACCTCATCTACCGCTACGGGGAGGAGCGGGCCTCCCGCCGCATCGCGCGCGCGATCGTGGAGGCGCGGCGCCTCGAGCGCATCCGCACCACCACGGAGCTGGCGGCGGTGGTGCGGCGAGCGGCGGGCCGGAGCCGGCGGCCGGGGCTGGACCCCGCCACCCGCACGTTCCAGGCCCTTCGCATCCACGTCAACCGCGAGCTCGAAGGCCTGGGTGAAGCGCTCGCGGGCTTCGCGAGATGCTTGGCGCCGCGGGGCCGCCTGGTGGTGATCGCCTTCCACAGCCTCGAGGACCGCGAGGTCAAGCGCACCTTCCGGGAGCTCGCGGGAGGCGGCGGCTTCGCCGTGCTGACGCGCCGGCCCCTGCGCCCCACCCCGGGCGAGAGCGCAACCAACCCACGGTCGCGCAGCGCGCGCCTGCGCGCGCTGGAGCGGGCGGAGGCGGCGTGAGGAACGAGGCTGCCGGCGACGTGGGGCTGGGCGATGTGGGCCTGCTGCCCAAGTCCATCGACAACTCGCAGGTCGTGCGCGAGATCGACCCCCGGTCCAGCCGGGAGCTGTGGCTGCTCGTGGCGCTGGTGGCGGCGCTGGCGGGCAGCCTCGGCCTCTACGTCTGGCCCACGCTCATGATGCGCCAGACCGGCACCGCCGCGGAGCAGCTCTCGCGCGAGCGCGAGAGGCTGG
>DAINRN010000448.1:0-3568 GCA_036741815.1 Acidobacteriota bacterium | reverse complement strand
TCAGCGTATGCTTCGTACTATCCACGTCAGGTCTTTTTCAGCAGCCTGCTAGAGCGCGCCCTTGTCTCCCCGCTGGCGCCCGGTGTCGTCGGGGCGGTCGTCCGCTTGCCCGGGCTCGTGGGTGGTCATGTAGTGGGCCGGCGCCGTCGGGATGCCGCAGAACTTATTGCAAGCGATTCGTTACGATTCGTACTTGTTCCGGAACAAGTCGCTTAAAGCGATACTTGAAGGTGCGCGCTTGGAAACGGAAGCGCAGGATGACGCTGCGTCATCGGGACACGCGGCACTCCATCCTTGCATCAGCCCATCCGGCGCTCGTCCTCCGCGGCGCGTCCGGCCCGGTAGAGCAACGCGCACAGACTCACCACCAATACCGTTCCGATCACGGCCGCGGCCGGGCCGGTGAGGTGCGAGAAGGACCGATCCGCGAAGTGCGCGTTCTTCAAGGCCGCGCTCCATCCCGCGGTTTCCCATTTCTTCGCGGCGGCCAGCACGAACGCGATGGCCACGCCCGCCAGGCCCTCGCCGGCGATCATTCCCGAGGAGGCGAGCACGCCCGCGTCGCTCTCCGGCGCCGGCCCGCGCCGGCGCGCCTCGACCACGTGGCGCACGATCCCGCCCACGAAGATCGGGGTGAGCGTGGCTACGGGCAGGTAGATCCCCACCGCGAAGGCGAGGCCGGGCAGGCCCATCAGGATCGCGGAGATCGACAGCGCGGCGCCGGTGCCGACCAGGCCCCAGGGCAGAGCACCCGCGAGCACGCCCTCGATGACCGTCTTCATGAGGGTGGCCTGGGGCGCGGGCAGGTCCGCGGATCCGAAGGTGTAGGCCCGCCCCAGCAACAGCACCGTGGCGGCCACCGCCCAGCACGCGAACGCGGCGCCCAGGAACTGGCCCGCCTGCTGGCGGGCGGGCGTGGCGCCGACGAGCTGCCCGGTCTTCAGGTCCTGCGAGATGTCGCCGGCCTTGGACGCGGCGATGCAGACGACGGTCCCCACCGTGAGGATCGCCGCGCGCGCGGAGGGATCGGTCCAGCCCATCGCCACGAAGACGACCGACACGCCCAGCAGGGTGACCAGGGTCATGCCCGAGGTCGGGTTCGAGCTGACGCCGATCAGGCCCACGATCCGCGACGACACCACCACGAAGGCCACCCCGAAGATGGCCACGCCGAGCGCGGCCACCGCCCGCGGAAGCGCGGGCATGTCCCCGGCGAGCAGGCCGGGGACTGCGAACAGGGTGACCACCACCGCCGCGGGCGCGGCCAGCACCACCCAGCCGGGGATGTCGCGGTCGGTGCGCGGCACCTTTCCTCCCGCCGCCGGCACGTCGCCCCCGCGCAACCCCTTGATGACGGCGACCAGCGACTGGTACATGGTGGGCAGCGCCCTGGCCACGGCCACGATCCCCGCCGCCGCCACCGCGCCCGCGCCGATGTAGCGGACGTACCGCGACCAGATCTGGCCCGCGGACATCTCGCGAATCACCAGCTTGGTCTCCGGGAAGAGCGGCGTGGAGAGCCCTTCGCCCACGAGAGCCAGCAGGGGGATGAGGACCAGCGACGAGATCAGGCTGCCCGCCACCATGATCGCGGACTGCCGGTAGCCGAGGATGTAGCCCACGCCCAGGAGGGCCGGCGCGATCTCCAGGCCCAGCTCGGCCTTGGGCAGGACGGGGATGCTCGCGTGCAGCTCCCCCGGCAGGAGCGCCGCGCCGCCCAGGGCCAGCTTCACCGCCGCGCCTACCGCCAGGCCGATGAAGATCCAGCGGCCTCCCGTGGCCTCGGCCGCGGTCGCCTTCAGGACCTGCGCGCACGCCGTCCCTTCCGGATACGGCAGCTCGTCCGCGCTGCGCACGATGAGGAGCCGCCGCAGCGGGACCATGGCGGAGATGCCCAGGACCCCGCCGAGCAGGGCGAGGATGGCCACCTGCCACAGCGGCGGCGCGATGCCCCAGAGGAAGAGGGCCGGTATCGTGAAGATCGTGCCCGCCGCCAGCGACGAGCTGGCGGATCCGATGGTCTGCGAGAGGTTCGCCTCCAGGATCATCCCCCGGCCGCCTCCCAGCGCCTTGAAGAAGGCGACGGTCAGGACCGCGATGGGGATGGAGGTGGAGACGGTGAGCCCGACGCGCAGGCCGAGGTAGGCGTTGGCGGCGCCGAAGAGGAGGCCGAAGACGATCCCGGCCAGGGCCGCCCGCGCGGTGAACTCGGGCAGGTCGTCGCGAACCGTCGCCGGCTGGGCCATGGCGCGGATGATATCGCGGCCGCGCGGGCGGGCCGTCCACGGCCGGCTATGCCACGAAGGGGTCGCGGACGTCGAGGAACTCGAACTTCCGGAAGTCACCGTCGCGCGTGAAGAGCGTGCGCACGCCGTGCTGCTTCAGCAGGCCGGCGAGATGCGCGTCCGGCACCAGGTTGCCGCGAACGGGAAACGACCCCGTCACCTCGCGGTAGACGTCGAGGAAACCCTGCTCCTCGGACAGCAGCCGCACGTGCGGGAGGCCGGCCAGGGCCTCGACGTTGCCGAGCGCTTCGGCGGGCGTCAAGGGCGCCCCGAAGATCCGCGGGTGGGTCGCGATCCGTAAGTAGGACATCACCGTTGGCCAGCCGAGGAACCAGAGGTCACCGCCGGTCGACGCGCGTTCGACGAAGCGGCGAGCCTCGCCGTGGACCGGGCTGGCTGCGTCCGACGCGTAGAGCAACACGTTGACGTCACAGGAGAAGCTCACGGCTCCGCCGCACGGTCGGGCCGATCCAGGATCGCGTACACCGCGTCCTTGTCGGCCAGGTCCACGAGGGACCGCATCGGCCGTGATGTCCAGCGGAAAGCGGGGGCAGGCGCGCGCTTTCCGGGGCCGGCCAGCGCCGCGGCGAGGAGGCGTGATACGAGAGCACCGAGGCTACCCCCCTCGCGCCTCTGCAGCTCCCGCAGCTCCTTGAGCACCGGCGTGTCGATGTCGAGCGTCGTCCTCATTGCATCTGATGATATCTGCACATGCATCAGATGTCAAAACGTCGCTGGCCGCGCAGACCTGCCGGGGTATGATCTCGTCGCGCAGGGGAGACTCATGAACAAAGTGGTGAAGGACGCGGCGGAGGCCGTGGGGGACATCCCGGACGGCGCCTCGATCATGGTCTGCGGGTTCGGCCTGTGCGGCCTGCCCGAGAACCTGCTCGCCGCGCTGCGCGACAGGGGGTCCCGCGGGCTCACCGTGATGAGCAACAACGCGGGCACCAACGACTTCGGGATCACCTTCCTGCTCCAGAACAAGCAGGTCAAGAAGATGGTCTCGACCTACGTGGGCGAGAACAAGGTCTTCGAGAGGATGGCGCTGGCGGGCGAGATCGAGGTGGAGCTGAACCCGCAGGGCACCTTCGCGGAGCGGCTGCGCGCGGGCGGGTCGGGGATCCCCGGCTTCTTCACGCCCACGGGATACGGCACGCTCATCGCGGAAGGCAAGGAGGTGCGTTGGTTCGACGGGCGTCCCCACGTGTTCGAGACCGCCCTCAAGGCCGACTACGCGTTCGTGAAGGCCTGGAAAGGCGACCCGCTGGGCAACCTCGTGT
>DAINRN010000447.1:0-3577 GCA_036741815.1 Acidobacteriota bacterium | reverse complement strand
TGATTCTGCTGGGGATCTGCGAGACCTCGAGCACGCCCTTCTTCCTCTCCTCGACAAAGAGCGCCGTCAGCTTGTCCCATATGCCGCGTGTGCGCGCGGTGGCAGGGGCGAGGAACGCGCCGTCGCCCTCGTAGGGCTCGTAGTTCTGCTGGATGAAGTCCCGGACGTCGATCTCGTTCTGCCAGAGGCCGCTCCGGAAGCCCCGCCAAGGGAGGCTCGCCCCCTCCGCTTTCGTCGTGCTCGGCGCCATCGAGGTCATCGCCCGCTCCTTGCTTCCGCTTGCGCCGCGCGGGCCCCGCACGGCGCGCGGGCCCGCGGCGTCGGGGATGGCCCGGCGTCCCTGGAGCGGACGATGCCCGCGGGCGCGAGAACAGGGAAGTAGCAGCGGGGTAAGTTACCGTTTCACGTGCACGCTTTTGATTGACCGCCACCGCGCGCATCGACTACCGTCCGCTCCGCAGGAGGTGGGCCCTTGGCAGTGGCGGGAGGCCGTCCGGCGGACCTCAAGGAGCGCGCCGCCAACCTGCTGATCACCCTCGGGGTGGTCGCCCTGAGCCTCGGCGCGATCGTGAGCGTCGTCCGGCGCGCGCTCTTCTACCCGGACGCGTTCTCGCAGCGGCTGGTGGACAGCCTGGCCGACCCGCGCGTGGCCGCCTTCGTCGCCGACCGCGCGGCCGGCGCGGTCGTGAAGCAGAAGCCCGACCTGACGGCCTTCCGGCCCCTGATCGCGGCGACCGCGCGCGGGATCTGCACGTCCGAGAGCTTCCAGGCCCTGGTGCGGAGCGCGGCGCGCTCCGCCCATGCGGGCCTCTTCTCCGCGGGCGGCCACACCGTGATCCTGTCGGTGCCCGACGTCGGCGTCCTCGTCAAGAGTGCCCTCACCCAGGCGAACCCCGCCCTGGCCGAGAAGGTGCCGGTCCGCGTGCAGAGCGCGTTGGCCTCCATCGGCCAGGGGCCGGTCACCGGCGCCGTGGTCCGGCTGTGGGAGGTGTCGCGCCGGTCGCAATGGCTGGCCGGCCTCCTCGGTTTCGGGGGAGCTCTCGCCGCTCTCGCCGGTGTCTTGCTGGCGAGGAACCCGCGGCGCGCGCTGGGACGCCTCGGTCTGGACCTGCTGGCCGCGGGCCTGGCCCTCTTCGTTCTGGTACCGGCGGGCCGCGCCCTGGTGGCCACGCTGCCGGACGACGAGCTGGCCCAGCGGGCGGCCGCCGGCCTCTGGGACGCGTTCACGGCGTCGCTGCGCACCTGGGCCTTCGTGCTCGGCGGGATCGGCCTGGTGCTGGAGGCCGCCTCTCATTCGCTCGTCGCGCGCTTCGAGCCGCGGGAAACGGCGCGACGGATCCTGGCCTGGCTCGAAGACCCTCCTGGCGGGTTGCGGGGACGGGTGCTGCGGGGCGCGGTCCTGATCGGCGTGGGGGCCTTTGCCCTGGTGTGGCCCGAGAGCGCGGCGGCCCTCGCGGTGGCCGGGCTGGGTGGCCTCGCGGCCTTCGTCGGGCTCGGCGAGATCTTCGAGGTGGCGCTGCGGGCGACGCCGGGGCCGGAGGGGGCGGCGTCAGGCGAGGTGGCCCGGGCCACGAAAGCCCGGGCCGTGGTGGTGCTCGGCGCGGCCGCCGTCCTCATCGCGGGCATCGCGTGGTTCGGCCGGCCGCGGGCCGCGGCGCCGGGCCTCGTGTCGGACGCCTGCAACGGCGCGCCGGAGCTGTGCGGCCGGCGGCTGGACGACATCGTCTTCCCCGGGACCCACAACTCGATGTCCGCGGCCGACGTGCCCGAGTGGCTGTTCCCCCAGCAGGAGCGGGGCATGCGCGCCCAGCTCGAGGACGGGATCCGTGCCTTGCTCTTCGACGTCCACTACGGAGTGCCCGTCGAGGGCCGGGTGAAGACCGACCTCGACAGCGAGGGCGCGTCCCGGGAGAAGTTCGAGAAGGCGGTGGGGAAGGAAGGGCTGGACGCGGCGCTGCGCATTCGCGATCGGCTGGCGGGGAAGGCCGAGGGGGCGCGCGGGCTCTATCTCTGCCATGGGTTCTGCGAGCTGGGCGCGGTGCCCCTGGCCAAGGCCCTCTCGGGCGTCCACGAGTTCCTGGTGCAATACCCCGGCGAGGTGCTCGTGCTCGTGATCGAGGACTACGTGTCGCCGTCGGACCTCGCGGCGTCCTTCGCGGAGAGCGGCCTCGAAGGCCTCGTCTACCGGGGGGCGGCGGGCCCGGCCTGGCCCACCCTGCGCGAGATGATCGACTCCCGCCAGCGCGTGGTCGTGCTCACCGAGTCCGGGCGGCCGGGCGTGGACTGGGTCCACCCCGCCTTCGCGGTCATGCAGGAGACGCCCTACAGCTTCAAGCAGCCTTCCGAGCTCTCCTGCGCCCCCAATCGCGGCGGGACCGCCGGCGCGCTCTTCCTCATGAACAACTGGATCGACACCACCCCCGCCCCCAAGCCGAGCAACGCGGCGATCGTCAACGCCTACGACGCGCTCCTCGCCCGCGCCAGGCGCTGCCAGGCGGAGCGGGGCAAGCGGCCCACCGTCATCGCCGTGGACTTCTACCGCACCGGGGCGGTCGTGCGCGTGGCGCGGACCCTCAACGGCCTGGCCGTGGCGGCGACGGAATGAGCCCCTGCCGGAAGAGGCGCCCTCGCTGCAGTTTCCGGATAGCGGTCGCGGCCGCGGCCGGTGATATTTTGCGGGCGCAGCGTGGGCCGCAGGCCGCCCGGGCGCCGGGTTTCGTGACGGCTGCCACGAAGGAGGGGTGAATGACGGACGCCACGGAGGACAGGGCGGACGAGGCAGAGGAGAGCGACGAGGCCGAGGGCCAGCCGGAGGGCAAGCCCGAGCTGACGAACAAGGCGTACATGAAGGAGCTGCGCCGCCTCCAGGGCGAGCTCTGCCGACTGCAGGACTGGGTGAAGGCCGAGGGCGAGCGAATCATCGTCGTCTTCGAGGGCCGCGACGCGGCGGGCAAGGGCGGGACGATCAAGGCGATCACCGAGCGGGTGAGCCCGCGCGTGTTCCGCGTGGTGGCGCTGCCCGCGCCGACCGAGCGCGAGAAAAGCCAGATGTACGTGCAGCGCTACCTGCCGCATCTTCCGGCGGCCGGCGAGGTCGTGATCTTCGATCGCAGCTGGTATAACCGCGCGGGCGTCGAGCGGGTCATGGGCTTCTGCTCGGAGGAGATGGCGCAGAAGTTCCTGAAGGCGGTGCCGCTGGTCGAGAAGGCGATCGTGGACTCCGGCGTCATCCTCATCAAATACTGGCTCGAAGTGAGCGAGGAGGAGCAGACCCGCAGGCTCGAATCGCGCATCGACGACGGGCGCAAGATCTGGAAGCTCTCGCCGATGGATCTCAAGTCGTACAGCCGCTGGTACGACTACTCGCGCGCGCGCGACGAGATGTTCGCCGCGACCGACACCGACTTCGCGCCCTGGCACGTGGCGCGCACGGACGACAAGCGGCGCGGCCGCCTGAACATCATCACGGACCTGCTCGGCAGGATCCCCTACAAGAAAGCGCCGCAGGAAAAGGTCAAGCTGCCCAAGCGCGGGAAGGCGCACGGCTACCGCGAGCCGGACTACCCGTACAAGTTCG
>DAINRN010000446.1:0-3588 GCA_036741815.1 Acidobacteriota bacterium | reverse complement strand
GATCGGCGCGCGGATCTCGCGCAGCGCGGGGACGGGGTCGTAGGCCCACACCTGCCGCAGCATCGCCACCGAAACGGCCGCGGGCAGCGCCATGGCCTGTCCCAGCACGCGCTCCCGCACCGCCGCCGGGGTGGCGGGCGCGAAAAGGTAGTTGCCCGACATCTGCGTCACCATCGTCTTGTAGTCGGCCTCGAGCTGGCGGGCGAAGGCGTCGATCTCGGCGGCCGGGGTCCTTTCCTCGACGTCCAGAAGCGTATCGACCAGGACGATCCCCTTCACCCGCTCCGGCATCCGGCGCGCCGCCTCCAGCACGACGGGTCCGCCCATGGAGTGGCCCACCAGGACCACCTGCTTCGCCCCCACCTCCTCCACCACCGCCTTCACGTCGTCCCCGAAGGCGGCCATGGTCCACGCGGCCCGCGACCCGCCCGACTCGCCGTGCCCCGCGAGGTCCAGGGTGACCAGGCGGTGCCGCGCGGAGAGTGACCTTACCTGGCCGTCCCACACGTGGTGGTCGAAGGCCCACCCGTGCACCAGGACGATGGACGGCTCGCCGGTGCCTTCCACCTGGAAGCGGATGGCCGCGCCGTCGGACGAGCGCGCCGTGGCTCCCCCGGCGGCGCCCGCGGCCAGGGCCGCCACCAGTATCAAGGCAACCTCGAGTGACGACATCCCAACCTCCGCGGGAAGCATGAGGCGCCATGATGCCTCAACATCTCCCGCGCGCGCTAGAATCAGCCGCCCTCGACGATGCCTGCGTCCTTCCTGGCCCTCCTGCTCCAGGTCACGACAGTGGACCTCGGGCGCATGCTGCGCGCCGACGCGCTGAACCTCGCTCTCGGGATCGTCCTGATCGGCGTGGGCACGGCCGCCGTCCTCGCCTATGCGCGGCCGCCGCGCCGCCAGTCGCCGCCGCTGTGGTTCGGCCTGTTCACCCTCCTCTACGGGCTGCGCCTGCTGGCCAAGACCGGCAGCTTCCCCCTCGCCTTCGGGCTGCCCGCCGCCTTCTGGGCCTACGCGAGCGCGGCCATCACGTACGTCATCGTGGTCCCCGGCATGCTCCTCGCGCGGGCCGTGTTCCCCCGGTGGCGCCGGCCCCTCGGCCTGATCTCCGCGGGGCTTTTGGCCTTCGCGCTTCTCGCCGTGGCCTCGGACATCGCGTGGCGGCGGCCCATGTCCGCGGAGACGCCCAACAACGTGATCGCGATCGTCCTGGTCCTGGCCGCGCTGGGCCTCGCCTTCCGACCCCGATCGGCGCCGAGCCGGGAAATGCGGACGTTGCGCGTCGGCATGGCCGCGATCGTGGTCACCGCCCTCGTGGACAACCTGCGGGGACTGGGCGTCGTGTCGTGGCCGCGCTCCGAGGTCGAGCCGCTGGGGGCCGCGGTCCTCATCGCCTGCCTGGGCACGATCGTCGTTCGCCGCGCCTTCGAGAACGCGGAGCGCCTCGTGGCGCTGGAGAAGGAGCTGGACGTGGCCCGCCGCATCCAGGCCTCGATCCTGCCCCGCTCGATGCCGGCCATCCCGGGCCTCGCCGTCTCCGCGCGCTACGAGCCGATGACCGCGGTGGCGGGCGATTTCTACGAGTTCCTGGAGCTGGGCCCGCGCCGGCTGGGCGTGCTGGTGGCGGACGTGTCCGGGCACGGCGTGCCCGCCGCCCTCATCGCCTCGATGGTCAAGGTGGCCATCGCCGCCCAGAAGCCCCGGGGCGACCATCCCGCCGCGGTCCTCACGGGGATGAACGAAACGCTCGGAGCGCAGCTCGGAGGCCAATACGTCACGGCCGCGTACCTCTTTCTCGACCGCGAGGCGGGATTGATGCGCTACGCAGCCGCCGGCCATCCGCCCCTTCTACGGTGGCGTCCCGACGAGGGGGAGGCCCTGGAGCTCGTGGAGAACGGCCTGCCCCTGGGGATGATGGACGTGGCCGAGTACCGACAGATGGAGCAGCCGCTGCGCCGGGGCGACCGCTTTCTGCTCTACACCGACGGCCTGGCCGACGCCACCAGCCCCGCGGGCGACTTCTTCGGCCTCGAGCGCGTGAAGGCCGAGATCGCCGCCACGGCCGGTCTCCCCGTGGAGCGGGTCGCGGACTCCATCCTGCAGAGCACGCGGGCCTGGACCGCCGGGGTCGCCGCCGACGATCTGACCTTCGTCCTGGTGGACTGCGTGTGAGCCGATGACGGTGGCCGGCCTTCGAGGCGGTACCCTATAATCGCGCATGTCCGACCTCGAAGACCGCATCCGGGCCCTCCCGAAGGTCGAGCTGCACCAGCACGTGGACGGCTCCATCCCCGTGGACGTCACGTGGGAGCTGATGCGGCACTACCGCCTGAACCCCACGGAGTCCAAGGAGGAGCTGCGCCGCCGCCTGGAGCTGCAGCCCGAGGAGGAGGGCACGCTCCTCGCCTACCTGGACAAGATGCACTACCCGCTGTGGATCACGCAGTTCTACGAGAACATCAGCAAGGTCACGGAGGCCATCGTGGACGACGCGGCCGCGGCCGGGGTGAAGACCCTGGAGCTGCGCTACTCGCCGGTCATCCACACCTTCGCCGGCCTGACGCCGCGGCAGTCGATCCGGGCCGTGCTGTCCGGGATGAACCACGCGAGCCGGCGCCATCCCCTGAAGCTCGGCCTGGTGGTGATCGCCATGCGCCAGCACGGGCCGCACATCGCGAAGATCCTGGCTCGGCAGGCCATCGCGGAGGCCCAGCACCTCCACGTGCGCACCGGGGTGGTGGGCTTCGACATCGCGGGCCCCGAGCGCGGCAACCCTCCCCGGCTCTTCAAGAGCTCGTACGAGATCGCGCGCCTGGGCCGCCTGGGGGTGACGGCCCACGCGGGCGAGGACGCGCCCTCCGATTACGTCTGGCAGGCGGTGGACGAGCTGGGGGCCACGCGCATCGGCCACGGCTGCTCCGCGGCGCAGGATCCCGAGCTGATGCGCCGCCTGGCCCGGGACCGCATCCTGGTGGAGTGCTGCATCTCGAGCAACTACCACACGGGCGCGGTGCGGCACGGGGCGCGCCATCCCATCCACGACTTCCTCGAGGCGGGCGTGCCGGTCGCCGTCTGCTCCGACAACACCACCGTGTCGCGCACGGACCAGGTCCGCGAGAGCGCCGGCGTGGCGGAGTCCATCGGTTTCGAGACCGTGGAGCGCATCCACCAGGCCGCCGAGGAGTTCAGCTTCATCCGGCCCGAGACCGCCCTCGCCTCCACGGATGACGATTAGCGCGAAGGCGCGCGGCCTCGCCTTCGTCGCCTTCCTCGCCGCGGCCGCCTACCTCGTCGGGCTCTGGCGGGACTGGCCCACGCTACGGCTCGCGGCCAAGCCGGTCCCGGTCCTCTGCCTGCTGCTCTGGGTGCGGGGCGACGCCCACGATCGGTACACGCGCTTCATCGCGGCCGGGCTCACTCTGTCAATGGTGGGCGACGTGGCGCTCGAGTTCCCGGGACTGTTCGTGGTGGGCCTGGGCGCGTTCCTGTGCGCGCATATCTCATACATCATGGCCTTCCTCACGGACTCCTCCCGGCTTCATCCCTTGCGGGCGTTGCCGTTCCTTTTCTGGCTCGCCCCGGTAT
>DAINRN010000445.1:2318-3599 GCA_036741815.1 Acidobacteriota bacterium | reverse complement strand
GATCTCCGCCTCGCCGAGGCGGTACGTCTCGCGGTACTTCTGGTACCGGAACGCGGGACGGAAGCCGATGGCCGCGAGGATCGCCTGCAGGGCGTCGGCCTCTTCCGCCTTCGCCTCCACCTCGATCTCCCGCCGGCTCTTTACACCCTCGTGGTCGCGGCGCGGGCCCTTGAAGGTCAGCACCGCCGCCTGGTCGGTCCGCCGGAGACGGAGCGTCCGGCCCGAGCCGACGAGCGAGGACGCGGCATCGTCCAGCAGGAGGTTGTCCTCGAAGTGGCGGGGGCGGACGAGGGTGGCGCCGAGGCGCGCCACCGCCTCGCGCGCGGGACCGGGGCCGGGCATGCGCAGCTTGATCTCGGTCTCGTCCTGTCCCGCCAAGTCCGCCCCGCCGCGCCGCCCTAGGATCCCGACGGCAGGACGCGCACCTTCATCTCGACGCGCTCGTTGGGATTGTCCCCCGCGTCGCGGGGAGCGGCCACGATCTTGTCGGCCACCTCGATGCCCCGCACCACGCGACCGAAGGCCGTGTACTGGCGGTCGAGGAACGCGGAGTCCTTCACGCAGACGAAGAACTGGGAGCCGGCGCTGTCGGGATCGGACGAGCGGGCCATGGAGAGGACGCCCCGCTTGTGGGGCGTGTCGTTGAACTCGGCCTTGACGCTGTGCCCCGGCCCGCCCGTGCCGTGGCGGTCGCGCGAGCCCTTGGGGTCCTTCGTGTTGGGGTCCCCACCCTGGATCATGAATCCCGGGATGACGCGATGGAACGTCGTCCCGTCGTAGAACCCCTTTCCGGCCAGGTCCAGGAAGTTCTTGACGTGGCCCGGGGCCTTGTCGGGCAGGAACTCCACCTCCATCTCCCCGAACTTCGTCTCGATGATGGCGCGCGATTTCGTGGCCTCGGGCATTGAACCTCCCTTATCCCAGACTGAATTGGCGCTGTCTGATCCTCGCCAATTCAGTCCATTTGTCGTAACGTTGTCAACCGGTCTTCAAAACAGTCCTTGTCCGTACATTGTCAACCAGTTGCTCCAAACATACTCTGCCACCGGAGGCCGAACATTGACCAGACCCTGCCTCGCCGCCGTCCTGCTCGCCGCCGCCTGCAGCGCCACCGCCGAGGAGGCCGTGCCCCTGCATCCACCGCTCACCAAGGAGCAGGAGCGGGAGAAGTTCCACCCCCCGACCACGGGAATGGACGCGGCCGCTCGGCTGGCCGGCTTCGAGAAGCGCCGGCAGATGGAGCGGGACTCGCCACTCGGAGCCCTGCACTTCCGCAGCGTG
>DAINRN010000445.1:0-2308 GCA_036741815.1 Acidobacteriota bacterium | reverse complement strand
GAGGTGCAGGGCGGGCGCGTGGTGGACATCGAGGCGCCCGCGGCCCGGCCGGAGACCCTGCTCGTCGCCTTCGCGTCCGGCGGGCTCTGGCGCACGGAGAACCGGGGCGCGAGCTGGACGCCGCTCTTCGACGGCGAGTCGGCCATCACCATCGGTGACTTCGCGGTCGCGGACGAGGCCGGCCAGGTCCTCTACGTGGGCACCGGGGAGAACAACTCGAGCCGCACGTCCTACGCGGGCACGGGCGTGTTCAAGACCACGGACGGCGGCGGCACCTGGCGCAACGTCGGCCTGACGGACTCCCATCACATCGGCCGGGTGGTGGTGGACCCGCGGGACGCCCAAGTCGACCGACGGCGGCGGGACGTGGGCCCGTGTCCTCTTCGCGAGCGAGCGTGCGGGCGCCATCGACCTGGCCCTCGACCCGTCGCAGCCCGACGTCCTGTACGCCGCGATGTGGGAGCGGGCGCGCACGGCGGCGAACTTCCTGGAGAGCGGCGCGGACAGCGGGATCTGGAAATCCACCGACGCCGGCGGCACGTGGTCGCGACTGGGCGGCGGCCTGCCCACCGGGGCCACGGTGGGCCGCATCGGGCTTGCGGTCGCCGCCTCCCGCCCGCAGACGGTGTACGCCGTCCTCGACAACCAGACGCGCCGGCCCGAGAGCGAGCCCTTCGACGAGGAGGCCCCGCCCGGCGAGCTGACGCCGCGCCGCCTGCGACGGCTGAGCGCCGACGCGTTCGCCCGCGTGGACGACGCGGCCCTGACCCGCTTCCTCAAGGAGTACGGGTTCCCCCAGAAGATGAAGGCGGCGAGGCTCAAGGCCGACGTCAAGGCCGGACGCCTGGCGGTGTCCGACCTCGTCGCGTACCTCGCGGAGGCCAACCCGGAGCTCTTCCAGAGCCCGGTGGTGGGCCCGGAGGTCTACCGGAGCGACGACGGCGGCGCGACCTGGCGCCGGACGCACGAGGGACGCATCGAGAAGGTCTTCTATACGTTCGGGTATTATTTCGCGCGCGTCGCGGTGGACCCCACCGACCCGGATCGCCTGTTCCTCGGGGGCGTCCCGCTGCTCGGATCCACGGACGGCGGCCGCACCTGGAAGGGACTGGACACCCGGGACGTCCACGGGGACCACCACGTGCTCTTCATCGATCCGCGCGCGCCGCAGCGCGTGGCCCTGGGCAACGACGGCGGGCTGAACCTCTCCTTCGACGGCGGCGCCACCTGGACGAAGGTGAACAACCTCCCCGTCGGCCAGTTCACCACCCTGGCCCTCGACAACGCCCGGCCGTACAACATCGTCGGCGGCCTGCAGGACAACGGCGTGATGCGGGGGCCGTCCGTCTACAAGGCCGGCAAGAGCGATCCCCACGACTGGAAGGAGATCTACGGCGGCGACGGCAGCGCGGTGACCGTGGACCCCAGGGACCCCAACGTGGTCTACGCCGCGTCGCAGTTCGGCGCCGCCTCGCGGTTGAACCTGAAGACCGGGGAGAAAGAGCGCATCCGCCCGCGCGCCGCGCTGTCCGCGAAGAAGAAGGAGCGCCCCCTTCGCTACAACTGGGTCACGCCCTTCATCCTGTCCCCGCACTCCCGCGAGATCGTCTACTACGGCGCCAACCGCCTCTACCGCTCGTTCGACCGCGGATCGACCTGGACCGCGATCTCCCCGGACCTCACCTCCAGCCGGGAGCAAGGGGACGTCCCCTTCGGCACCATCACCACGGTCTCGGAATCCCCCAAGACGTTCGGCACGATCTACGCGGGGACGGACGAGGGCAGGGTCTGGGGCACACGCGACGCCGGCCTCACCTGGACGGACCTCTCGGCGGGCCTGGCCAGGGACCGCTGGGTGACCCGGGTGTGCGCCTCCGCGCACGACGAGGGCACGGTCTACGTCGCGCAGAGCGGCTACCGCAACGACGACTTCGCCGGGTACCTGTTCCGCTCGACGGATTTCGGGAAGACCTGGGCGTCCCTGGCCGGCGGCCTGCCCGCGGAGCCGGTCAACACCGTCCGCGAGGACCCCAAGGCCGCGCACCTTCTCTATGTGGGCACCGATAGCGGCGCGTTCGTCTCCCTCGACTCCGGGCAGAGCTGGACGGTCCTGACCGGCGGCCTGCCGCGCGTGGCCGTCCACGACCTGCTCGTGCACCCGCGCGAGGGCGACCTGGTGCTCGCCACGCACGGCCGCAGCGTCTTCGTGGCGGAGGCGGCTCCGCTGCGCAAGCTGACCGAGGCGGCCATGGCCAGGCCGCTCGCGGCGCTGCCGGTCAAGGACGTGGAGGGCGACTTCCGCAGGGGC